>DMAT01000275.1 GCA_003451635.1 Syntrophus sp. (in: bacteria)
ATCCCTGAACAAGGTATTTTACCAGTTCATGCTCCTTGTTCTTAACATGGAGCATGAACTGGTAAAATACCTTGTTCAGGGATCAACGATTTCCAAAGGCCGCGATCAAGCTTCCGTCAAAAGATTGTTCATGGATATATTACGGAATCTCAACGCCTTCATGGGTGATGTTTCGAACGTCGACGATGCCCTCCTAAATCAATTGAAACAGCTTCGATCCTATGCCGAAGAATCCATATCCGCCCTTGAGACGCATCAGATCCTCAATGTTTTATCCCGGGAAAGTGACGGACCATATATTCTGCAGTTTCCCTTTGCTTTTCCCGAAGGGGTGCGCATGCAGGATATTTACATCGAGCGAGAAAATGAACAGGGAAAGGACGATGAAGGAAAGGGAGCGTCGTTTAGAATGACTATTTATTTAGATCTTGATCAAATGGGCGAGATTGCCCTTGATGCGAGGTTTCAGGGTAAAAAGATAGATTGTGTCTTTCATTGTCAAAATGAGGACATATCTCATTTTGTAGGAAATAATCTGGATGAACTGAAAGTAAAACTGGAGGGGGCAGGTTACGATGTGGGTGGGTTGCAATGTCTGGTTGAAGAAAATGTTCATATAATGAGGCAGGAATATTTAGCTCGTCAGCCCTTCTATAACCGTTTAGCCCTCAATCTCTTTGCATGAGTGGGGAACGGATGAAAAAACCGGGAAAACAGATTCTTGCCGCCGCCCTTCAGTATGATCAAGACAAGGACAAAGCTCCTAAAATTACGGCGAAAGGGAAAGGGCTTATTGCCGAAAAAATTATCGAACTTGCCCGTGAAAATGGCATACCCATTCAACAAGACCCAGGTCTGGTACAAATCCTCTGTAAACTCGATATTGACGAGGAAATTCCCGTAGAGCTTTACAGGGCTATCGCCGAACTGCTCGCCTTTGTCTATTCGATGAACGAGCGTAGCAAGGAGATGCCATCTAAGCTATAATTTTCAACATGGGAATATTTTTCCCATTATTATATTCTCCATTACCTTAATCCAGCCACGCGGGGGGAGGAGATACGTGTGTTTTGAGGAGTTTGTTCAAAGAACAGCGTGAAGATGTTCATATGACCGGGTGGCATGTTCATTGCATATATTTCAAGTAAACGAAAGGTATTCCATGGCAGGAGATATCAAGGACATTGCAAGTGCCGCCGAGCGGCTGGTGGTAAAATTAGAAAATGTCACCAACAATCTCGCCAATGCATCCACAATCGGTTTTAAGGAAGAGTATCTCCGGTCCATCTCCGAGAACGATCTCCTGAATCAACAAGAAAATCAGGTGCCCGTTGACAGTCACAGCATAAACATGAGTCAGGGAATGATTCAGCAGACCGGGAATGCCCTGGATGTTGCTCTCGATGGGGACGGGTTTTTTGCCATACAGACCAAAGATGGAGAATTATATACCAGGAAAGGGAATTTTCACCTGAATAAAAACAGTGAAATTGTCACTTCTGCCGGTGAACCTGTTTTAGGCGATAGAGGCCCTATTGTAGCAAAAGGGAAAAATATAAATATTGATCAGCAGGGCTTGATAACTGTCGATGGCGGTCAGATTGGAAAATTGAAAGTCGTCACGTTTGCCCAGCCAAAAATGCTGGAAAGAGCTGGAAATGGTGTTTTCAGCGCTCCAGCCGCGGCAGGTGTGAAGGTTAAAGATAATCCCCAAATTGTATCGAACTCGGTCGAACTATCAAATGTCAATGCAGTGCAGCAGATGGTTACGATGATTGAAATTCAGCGAACTATGGAAACATATCAAAAACTTATTCAAACAATCACAGAGCAAGACAAAATTTCGACAACTCGTGTCGGCAGACTCATGTAAAAGGAGGTCAAAATGATCCGCTCGTTATGGACGGCAGCAACAGTAATGAACGCACAATCTATGGAGCAGGATATCATTGCCAATAATCTGGCCAACGTCAACACGACAGGCTTCAAAAGATCTCGTGTGGATTTCCAGGATCTTATGTACCAAATTGGTTCTAAATCCGGAACAGAAACCACGGCCGGGGTAAGATTACCTACGGGCATTGAGGTTGGAATGGGCGTCAAGGTCGTATCTATACAGAAATTGTTTAATCAGGGAGATTTCCAGCAGACAGGCAACCAATTTGACTGGGCAATTGAAGGAGAAGGTTTCTTTCAACTGGATAACAATGGGCAGACCGTTTATTCGCGGGCAGGTAATTGGAAGATCGACAAGAATGGCATGCTCGTGAATTCCGACGGCCTGAAACTCCTCCCCAATGTGACAATACCTACGGCGGCAGTAACTTTTACTGTCGACAAAAGCGGCACCTGGTCGGCGACAGACAAAGCGGGGACAGTGATTTCTTCAGGTTCGCTCCAACTGGCCAGATTTATCAATCCCGGCGGTTTGACTAGCTTGGGCAGAAATACATACGAAAAATCGGAAAGCTCCGGTGACCCGCAGCTTGGTACCCCCGGAGTAGAAGGCAACGGCACTATCGCTCAGTTCACTCTTGAAATGTCCAATGTCAGCGTCATTGAAGAAATGATAAAGATGATCGCTGGTCAACGGGCCTACGAAATCGATTCGAAGGCGGTGCAAACGGCGGACACGATGCTGTCACTCGTTGCTAATTTGAAGAGGTAATGTCATGAACAGGTTCCCCCATGTTAAACTTCTGCTTTTCCTTGCGTCTATGTCGATTTTGATAATCAATAATGCCCATGCAGGGATTCAAAAGGAAGTGAAGTTCACCCAGGGACGCATACACAATCTCGTTCAGGACTATATTGAAGAAAATATGCCCTGGTCGAAAGACGCCGTTCGCTTCGAGTTTGCTTCGCAAAGAGATGATATTGTGTTGCAGGGCGAAAAAATATCCCACAGGATTGTAGAATTACACAATCAGGGCTACATAGGTGAGTCTCGATTTTCAGTCAAATACTATGATCGTAATACCTTCATCAGGGAGTCGATCGTCAGGGTTAAAATGGAAGTACAGAGAGATATCGTTGTTGCCAGCCGCAGTCTTTCTCGGGATATCCAGATTGGAGAGGCTGATGTCCATGTCGTTAAAAAATGGGTAAGCCGTATGGCCCCCAACATTGTCAGTAATCCCAGGGAAGCGATCGGAAAAAGGCTTACGGTCGGCGCCGCTGCCAACGAGGAAATTCAAGCTGGCTATCTGAAAAGGCCAATTTTAATAAAAAGAGGGGCCCCCGTGCGGATCGTTTATGAAAGGGGTGCCTTATCCGTCAGCGCCCTGGGGTATTCCGAAGAGGACGGTGTGTCGGGCGGAATGGTACGAATCAAAAATGCGGCGTCAAAAAAGGCGGTACATGCCCGGGTTATCGATGATTCGAGTGTTGCCATAGAATTTTAGGTGATCATCATGAAGAAAAAAATATTATTGGCCGCTATCCTGATACTCTGCACCGGTTGCGTTGAATCTGAACATGCGGTTAAGAAGGAGCCATTAATAACCCAACTTCCCCAGCCGGCACAAGTAACCTCTGCCCCCGCGTCTCTCTGGCCCGGGGAAAGCAACAGAAATATGCTTTTTGCGGACAACAAGGCACGATATTTAAATGATATCGTCACGATCGTAATTTCCGAGGCCTCTACAGGGTCCAATGATGCAAGCACCAACACAAGTAGGGCCACATCAACCAACGCCGGTATATCTGCCCTTTTTGGAATTGATACATCAATCATTAACAAGAATCCAAACATGGGGACATCCATATCGGTGGGAGGCGGATCTGCCAACAACATGAAAGGGCAGGGCGATACTTCCCGGAGTTCTAAGATGAATGCACAAATAGCGGGAAGGATCATTAAGGTATTTGATAACGGCAATATGGTAATCGAGGGTCGAAGGCAGGTAACAGTCAATGCCGAAGATCAATATATCGTGATTACCGGAATTATCCGTCCTGAAGATGTGACACCGGAAAACTTTGTTCACTCCCGTAATATTTCCGATGCCCGGATAGTTTATACGGGGATGGGAGTCATTAACGACAAATCCCATCCCGGTTGGGGAACGAGGATTCTGGACTGGGTCTGGCCTTTTTAATAAGATTATGAAGAACTCCACAAAAAACCCAGTTTCCTCCCTCCCTTCGCGGGAGGGTATTGAGGGGAGGGGTCACAAAATGATAAAAAAAATAGCCTTGGTAATGATTTGTTTGCTTATGCTTGTCGAGCCTCTCTGGGCGGCTCGCATCAAGGACATTGCCGCTATTGGCGGTGTAAGAACAAACCAGCTCGTCGGGTATGGTCTCGTAGTCGGCCTTATGGGTACGGGAGATGACGTAAAGAACGGTTTTACAAGAGAAACCATAGCAAACATGCTCAGTCGTCAGGGCCTTTCCATACGGTCAAGGGATCCGGCTACTCTCCTGGATCGGGATCTCAAGGCAAAAAATGTCGCCTCCGTTATGGTAACAGCCACATTGCCGGCTTTTGCCAAGAATGGGACAAGGATTGACGCTCTTGTATCTTCTATGGGCGACGCCACGAGTATGCAGGGGGGAACGCTGATCATGACGCCCCTGCGGGCGCCGAACGGTGATATCTATGCTGTTGCCCAGGGCGGTCTTGTCATCGGTGGTTTCAGCGCCGGCGGCGCCAACGCCTCTGCTATGAAAAATCAAACAAATGTCGGCGTCGTACCGAACGGAGCCCTTGTGGAAAAGGAGATTCCCTTCAGTCTTGAGGATGCAAAATCTTTAACGATCAATCTTTTTTATCCCGACTTCACCACCTCCAGGCAAATGGCCCAGAGACTAAATACGATGATGAATATTCAGCTTGAAGCGCAAGCTAAAGATTCTGCCACCGTGGCAATCAAACTAAAAGATGCATATAAAAATAATGTTATGGACATTATTTCGGAACTCGAAAATCTCGATGTCAGTATCTCCACGCCTGCCGTTGTCGTCATTAATGAAAAGACAGGAACCGTCGTCATGGGTGAGATGGTGAGGATTTCTACGGTAGCGGTCGCCCACGGGAATCTCACCATACAGATTAAGGAAACCCCGATTATTTCCCAACCACTGCCGTTTTCCCCACAAGCAACGGCGGGTTCGACGCCGATGGTCAGCACTGGGAAGGATGGAACGATCGTCGCCCCCGGAGGTCAGACTGTTGTCGCAAAGGATACCAAATTATCTGTGACGGAAGATAAGAAGCAACTGATGGTGGTTCCCAGAGGCGTCTCTATTCAGGAAGTTGTCCAGGCCTTAAATGCGATCGGCGTGACGCCGCGAGATCTTATCTCGATTCTCCAGGCTATCAAGACGGCCGGTGCCCTTCAGGCCGATCTGCGGGTAATGTAGGAGGTGGAGCCTATGGATATTGTGATAAACATTAAAGATTCAACGGCTGCGGGAAACGTTCAGGCCAAACCCTTGACGCTGAAGCAGATCGAAGATAACAAAAAACTAAAAAAGGCGTGCGCCGATTTCGAAGCAATTCTTACTTATAATCTTTTCAAAGCCATGAGAAAGACGATTCCAGCCGGAGGGGCCATCAACACAATCGCCGGGAAAGATACGTTTGATATGCTCATGGACCAGAAGGTTGCAGAGGATCTTTCCAAGAAGAACGGCGGATTGGGGATTCAAAAAATATTGTATAACCAGCTTGTCATAAAGGCCAATAATAACAATGGTCAATAAATATTGATTAAAGTATTTTCCCATCGATACCGATAGTGATTGTGAAAGAGACATTGTGGGAGGCGGAATATGAAAATTACAGATAAGGGGAATACGCCGATCAGCATCATTCAGCAGTACCAGAAGAATGAAGACCCCAAGGCAGCTGTGCATAAACAAGCGCCCCAACCTGAGGCGAATCCTGAGGAGAAGGTCAGTATTTCCAAGGAATCCAAAGATGCCGGGATGATGAGGGGAATTATAAGTAATCTTACTGATATCAGAGAAGACAAGGTCCAGGAACTGAAAACGCGGATTGAAAATGGGACCTATGAAGTGAAGTCTGAAGACATTGCCAGGAAGATCGTTGCCGAATCGCTAATTGACATATTTGCGTAGCCTAAAAGGGTCATCCGGGTGGGAAATATTTTCCGCCCGGTTGCACTGAAAAGAACCTCTCTCACCTTAAGACAATCCAAATTCTGACCATACATCCTGTGAAGTAATATATATACTAGTAAATATAATGACATGTATGATGCGTGGGCATGATTCATCAGTGGCATAACCTTTGCTATCTCAAGTTACAAAGAACATTTTTCAACTACCTCTTCTGAAAGGACAGATATGAGTAAAACAGAGCTCCTCAATTCCCTTCTGGGCGTCATGGATGATGAAAGAGACAATTATGAGCTTCTCCTGGGAATCCTGGACGATGAAAAAGAGGTGTTAATCCGGTCTAATCTTCAGGAGCTGATCGCAAGCAATACCCGTAAAGAAATGATCGTTAGAAAAAGTATGGTACTCGAAAGATCAAGAAGAGATATATTAAGAGAAATTGGCGCCGCATTCAACATTCAGGACTCAAGGATCACGATGAGCCTGCTGATCAAGAGGGTGGAAGAGGCTCAAAAAGAGGAATTGGAAGCATTATGGAGCCGCCTTTCGAATCTTATCCAGGATGTACTCAAAAAAAACAAGGCAAATCAATCCTTGGCAGCCGCATCGGCAGGGTATGTAAATAGCTGGGCGCAGTTGCTGAAAAATCTGATGCATCCGGCGTCATCTTATGAGAGTACGGGAAAATTCGCAAATAACGCAAGCTATGGACGTATATTAAACAGCATAGGATAGAATCATGTCGCTAAGTGGTCTGTTACAAGTTTCAAGAAATGCCCTTGCCTCCTATCAGATGGCGATCGATGTGACGGGCGGTAATATCGCCAATGTCAGCACCCCCGGTTACAGTCGTCAGCGTCCTGTTCTCAGGGCAACAGGTGACGTACAGGGTGGGGCGACAAATACCCAGATGAGTGTCGAGGTTACGAAAGTTGACAGATTCTTTGATAGTTACCTGGAAGTGCAGATCGTGGATCAGCAACAGAAAGCAGGTTATAGCAAAACGGAAAGCAGTTTGCTGGGAAGAATAGAATTAATCTTTAATGAGGCTAAAGGCGCCGGGTTAAACGATGTTATGGGACGTTTTTGGGGGGCATGGGATGATCTGGCGATCAATCCCGGCGGCCAGGTGGAGAGGGACGCCCTGGTTTCCGTATCGGAAGAACTTGCTTCCAGATTCAATACAATGGCTGCGGATCTGGAGGATATTAAACAGGATGCGAATCTGAGTATTAAAGACACCATTTTGGAAATCAACAAATTGACAAGTAACATTGCCGATGTGAACAAGGCAATTACTGAAAGAGGGAATATTAGTGGAGAATCAAACCGATTATTGGACGAGCGGTCGGAACTCTTAAAATCACTCAGTGAACTTATAGATTTGAACTATGTCGTTGACTCCAACGGCGCCCTGAATGTTTTCTTACCAAATGGCAAGCAGATAGTTACAGGAAACCTTGCCTGGGAGCTTGATTTTAGAAATGAACACGTTGTCTCTAAGCAATCACCCACTGAGAGTATGGATGAAATCCTGTCTCAGGGAGACAAGGGAAAGCTTGCCGCCCTGCTTAATGTGCGGGACGATTATATTCCTAGTTATCAGGAGAAACTGGATGATCTTGCCAAAGAGATCATTACCCAGGTGAATAATTTGCACAAAGAAGGTTATGACGCCTATCAGAATACAGGCAATGATTTCTTCGTCCCCGCCGGATCAGATAATATAGCCAAAAAGATGGCCGTGAAGACTGAAATTATCAATGATGTAAACAGGGTCGCCGCATCCGCGGTCGTTTCAGCCGGAAACGGCGAAATTGCCCGGGAAATATCAGCCATGAAAGATAAACTGCTCATGAACAGCGATACTGCAACCTTTGGCAGTTATTATGGATCCATGATTGGACAGATAGGGCGTGATGTTGCGGACGCAAATAGCAATGCCATACATCAGGATGCCATCCTTACCCAATTGGTCAGTCATCGCGATTCAGCGTCGGGTGTTTCTGTTGACGAAGAGATGATGAACATACTTAAATATCAGATGGGATATAATGCCGCAGGGCGGCTTTGTCAGACGGTGAATGAGCTTTTAGATACGCTTATGAATCTGGGCAGATAAAATATTTAATATAGGTGTGAGCCATGGGTATCCGTATTACCGATAACGCGCAATTCAGTTCTGTCATCGATAATCTCTTTAACATCAGAAAGCAGTACCAGGATGTCATGGAGAAGCTTGCCAGTCAGAAGAATATTAACAAGATTTCTGATGACTCCCTCGGGATCACGAGAGTTCTTGGCTTTAAACAGACAAATCAAGCCATAGGCCAATATCAGCGCAATATTGAAAACACCAATTCATGGCTGTCGGCGACGGAAGGAAAACTCAACAACGCAGATGAACTATTGACGGAAGCACGGGCATTAGCCGTTTCCCAAACAACGGGAACGGCCAATGCAGACTCCAGGAAGATAGCGGCTCAGAAAGTTCAAGCTATTATGGACGAAATGCTTTCTCTCGCGAATTCAAAGCTTGGTGACCGCTACTTATTTGCCGGTTCACGAAGTGATGTGAAGCCTTTTGAATCTACAGAATCCGCTCCGACAATAGATGCTCCAGTTGCCGGGAAGGAGAATGTCTATACCGGGACTGTCGCAGAGAGTGGTCCTTACACCGGGACCAGGAATAATGCTTACGTCCTGAAAATCGTTGATGGTGGCTTGAGGAGCGCAGCGACCTATAAAATATCTGATGACGGAGGCGAGACATGGGGTGCCGTAAGTGCGCCTGCAGATCTCGACAGTCCTGTCGATCTCGGTGATGGAGTTAAGCTGACTTTTGCCGCAGGCACATTTGCAGAAAACGATCTTTTTTATGTCAATGCCTATACTGCTGGCTATTACAAGGGAAACGACGGGGCGCTTAATGTTTCTATCAAAAAGGATTCTTCTGCAAATTACAACATCACCGGCGCGGAGGCGTTTACAGACAATGGAGGCGGCAGCGTCGATGTATTCAAGGCACTGAAGAGTTTCAAGGATGCATTGGAAGGCAATAGCGTTGATGAAATATCCGCAGCAATTGGTGATATGAAAACGGCGCAGGATCAAGTTAATCTTTGTATTGCCAAGTGTGGTTCACGGGCAAACAGGATGGAAATGGCAAAAAACAACCTTTCGGAACTGCAGTTGAATATGACTTCCCTGATCTCGGCAACTGAAGACGCTGACATTGCGGAACTGGTAACCACATTTTCCATGAAAGAGGTCGCCTTGCAGGCGGCCTACGAAGTGGCGTCAAGAATTACGAGTAACTCCATTATTAACTTTCTTAAATAGAGCAACTGGAGGTTAAACATGTTAATCCTGACAAGGAAGTTGGGAGAAGTTGTAGCTGTCGGGGACGATATAAAGATCGTCATCGTGGACATCAAGGGGAAGCATGTTCGTATAGGGGTTGAAGCGCCAAGGCAAACAAAAATTTATCGCGAGGAATTATATCAGATAATTAGAGAACAAAACCAGGAATCAACTCAGAGTCATTCTATACAGATAGACGATATCTTGTCAAAATATAAGAATAAAATTGAAAAGACCTAAACATGCAATGATTTAAGCGTAATGTGCATGACAGGTAAACGCTGCAAATGATTATGAAAAGGGGTATTCTAAATGAAGATTAAAACAAGTCGTTTTGGCGAGATTGAGGTTGATGAGTTAAAAATCATCGAGATGAGGGGTGGAATCCTTGGTTATAACAGTTTGAAGAGATTTGTGATGATTGTTCACGAAGAGGGAAGCCCTTTTCATTGGTTTCAATCCTTGGAAGACGGTTCAATCGCTTTCATTACGATGAACCCCTTCATCGCTAAATCAGACTATGAGCCTGAAATAGACGACCAGACGATTGAAATGCTGGAAGTAGAGAGAGAGGAAGATATTGAGCTCATGGCCATTCTAACCATCCGTTCAGAACCGGCAAAGATGACCGCAAATCTGCGCGCCCCTTTGGTGATAAACAAACAGAAAAAATTAGCAAGCCAGGTTGTTCTTGAGGACGAACAATACCCTGTGCGATATAATATTGCCTGAGTAAAGTTGTATCGCTGGTCTGTAGATGTTTTCTGAAAACATGAAACCTGCCTCAGGCCTGGGTGTTGAAGATGATACCAGTTATTTCTCTCATTTTGGCGTATAGATCCTGAATTTCTCTCGACGGTATTTCGCGGATCACCTCGCCGGTATCCTTGTCTGCGACGACGACGGCAATTTTGTCTCCATTTTCTCCATACGTGGAAAACTCAAGACTGACGTTCATGCTGTTAATTTGCCGTTGCATTTCATGAACCATCTGTTTCATTCGTTCATTCTCTACAGAACGCTGCTCTTCTAACTTCATTGCCGTCCGACCTTCCTTGGAACGGCCAAGAAGCGGCATTGCGTCGCCTTTCGAGACGCTTCCAGTATTTACGGCGCCGATATTCACCTTCCATCACCTCCCTATAATATTTATCCTTTAATCCTACTATCGGCAACCTTAAGAAAAACTTGAATGTTTATGACATTCATGTCCGTACGTCGAGAAACTTGGGTATCCCGAGGGTGTTATTGGCATACCCGGACATCACTTTATCTTGTTTGCTGATGGTTTGCAGATCTCCCTTTGCTAAATTGCATTTTAGAATCGCTATTGAATGACAATCTTTGTTGGCTTCGATGATTTTCTGTAAGGTCTTGTTCAGAGCGTTAGTAATTACCGCCCGTTCTTTACCGCCGCCGTCGTCGTCCCGATTAGTTTTATTCACTTCATGATCCAGTCCGTTGACGAAGCGGATCATATCTTCACGTTGCATGGTCAGTTCTTCAACCCTGCCCATATCCTCTGCTTCAAAGGCATTTTTTAGCTGCAGGGTTGCTGACAGGAAATCGGCGTAAAACGTTAATTTTCTGCCGAGAACATTGTTAATGTCAACCTGAACATCTTTGTTGTTTAGAGGATGTTCAGGCATCACGCGCTCCACGCCATGCGGCTGACCATGGCCGCATTATTTGTTTCATTCGGTATTAAAGCCGGCGAGAGACTGGCCATCACGGGCTTTCCTAAAGCGAGCTCTTGCCATGCCGACTCCAGTTCCTCGAGCATCCTGATTACATCATCAAAAACCGTCATATCCCTTTTGAGATCGGCATCGGTAAGGGACTGAGTCATGTAAAGATACAAAGCCCGCAGGTTCTTTGCGACTTCACCCCCCTTTTCCATATCCAGAGAGACGTTCAGTTCATGGATGATATCGAAGGCCTTCAACAGGGCTCTTCCTTTGGCTTCGTAATCAGATGCAATGTATGATTCACGGGCAAGTTTAAGGCTGCTGATCGCCCCTTCATAACACATGCGAACAAGTTTGATGGGATCTGCAGACAGGAAATTCGCTTCCTGATAGGATCTTGTTACAGCTTCATACATAATTGTTTATCCTCCTTTTCGATATATCATTCAAAAGTCGGGCGACTTGTCGCCCGGCAAGGTGTTACGTCGTTCGCCAGGCCTTATCTGCAGAGTTGAGCTGCCCGGCGAGCCAGTTGCTTTGGCTCTGGATCTTCTGGAGGGCCAGTTCCATCTTCACGAAACGGCTTATCATCTGTTCCCGTTTTCGGTTTAGCCGTGCCTCCATGTCATCCATTTGCGTCTGGAATCTGTCGATGTTGTTCTGTAGGGACTTCTGTTTGTCGGTTACATATCCCTCAAAGGAATCGGTGATACTGAACAGCGCCCGGTCATACAATTCGGCCACGCCTAGTGTCAGCTTCAGAGTTCCCGCATCAAAACCGCCACCCGTCGTCCCCGTATATTTTACAGACAAGCCGTCAACATTGGCGTCTTTCCTGTCGCCGGTCAGAACCTGACCCGCGCCCGTAGCTGATTCTCCGTTGATGGTCCCCGCCACGTCCACGCCGTTATCGACCGCCTGGTCGCCGCCGGTCCAGAGCAGATTGTTCTGCTGGTGGATGGTGAAACTGTTCCCTGTCCCGTAGTTGTTATGGGACATAACCAGGTGGTTTCCCGTATCAGCGGAAGCCGTTATGGACATAGCATAGCGCCCCTTCCGTCCGCCCGGGTTGGTGGTCAGCACCGTTCCGAAATCGAGGTCGTGGGCCTGGGTGTAGTCGAACGACAAGGCAACACTGCTGGACCCCGGCGTTTTGTCGGTAATCACGATTTTCCCGGAGGCGTCAATTGCTGCCGTGACCTGACTGCCGAACGCTGTCTCAACGGCGCTCAGCAACCCCTGGACAGAATCGGTGGCCGCCTGGGAAATCGTATACGAGCCGCTGATACTGGCGCCATTGCGGGCGGTTCCGGAAAAAGAAATTACGTCGTTATCAGCCAGGCTTGCGGAAACACCGCCGCTGTCGTAGATGCTGTTCCACTTTGTGGAAGCGTTGATCTTCGATGTATGACCGGAATCGGAGTAAAGCTCCTCGGCACCGGTCAGAGCCTGAGTATAGACCGTCGCCAACTCGCTGTTGATGGAATTGGCGATCTGGGTCATGGTCATTGAGCTTGTCAGGCTGATGGTAGCGGTGCTCGTACCGGCGCTAATTGTCAGCGTTTCATTGCCGCTCAGGCTGGTGTTGTCTGACGCCGCTGAGGTATTTTTCGTCGCCGCCGAAGTGATATTTACCGCGTACTCTCCATACTTTGTATTGATCCCGTGGGAGAGATACGCCAATGACCCGGTACTGACCTGCGCATTGGCTGTAAAAAGTTTCTGTACATCGTTGAAATTTGTTGTCAGGTAGCCGCGGAGCTTGCTGTCGTCAACAGAGAGTTTTCCTTCCCGATTCACGCTGATGCCGACCAACCCCAGGGTCGAATAATCGGAGGCGACGCCCCAGACATTCCCGCTCAGGATTGACGTAAGGTCAGATTTTACGGACGAGAGCGTCCCGTCCGCGAAGAGGATGCCGCCTGCCTTCTTTTTTGTCTCGTCATATGTATTCTGAGTGCGGATGTAGGAGGAGACATTGTTGTAACTCGTGACGAAAGTATTGATCTTATCCATCAAGGTGTCCATGTCGCGGCCGATGTTAAGGGTGATGGTTGTTCCCGCATCCGCCTTGAGCAGATCGATGGTAACACCGGTCAGGATGTCGTCGATCGTATTCTTAGAGCGGGTGACCGTCACGCCGTCAACCGATACGGAGGCGTCCGCCGCGGCGACGATCTGCCGTTTCCGGAGCGATACGGCGCTGCCCAAATCGCCATTGGCATCGAATTTCAGGGTATCGTCTGTCGTTCCCCCGGAATTTTTTACCCCCATCTTGACAGATAGCGTACTCGCTCCGGACGTATTGTCTACAACCGTAATCTTTCCGTCCCCGGTGATGGATGCGGTAACGTTGCCGAACAAAGACTGTATCTTTGTCAGGAGTTCGCCAACGGTTTTCGTATCGGAAAGGGTGAACGTGTTATCGGACACGGCGCCGCCGCCGCTTGTCTTTGCGCCTTCAAGGAGGATATAATCATCTGACGCCCAGTTGGTGTAACCGTCGATATCTTTGATCAGGGTGTCGGCCGTTATGACCGCCCCGGCGGCGGTATTGGCAACATCTCCGCTCACACCGCTCACATCGGAAACGCCGCCTTTGATCGTCCCCAGCGTTTCCAGGATATTGTTCTTATCCGTATATGTATTGGCGGCGCCGGCCACCATGAGCCGGTAATAGGTTTTGTTGTCCTCCGTTTCGGTGGTGATGGTTGCCGTCAAGCCGGCAAGGGTTAATTTGGCTTGCAGGCTGCTCAGGCTGTCAGTACTGAGGTCAATGGCCCCAACGGCTTGTCCGTTAATGACAATATCCCCGGCGCCGGATGTTTGGGCGCTGGTCAGACCGAGGAGCGACTGAATTGAAACCGTTGTGCTTGTGAAGCGATCCGTCCTGTCCCCGCCGGCGAGATGATTTTTTGCGGTTCGACTGGTGTCGGCAAAACCTAACTTATTGAGGATATCAGCTCCACCGCCGTTCTTAAGGCTGATCCCGGTGGCTCCCGTCGAGTCGCTGGTGAGGATGAGCCTGTTGTCGCCTGTTCCATAGCTGATCAGACCGGCAGTGACGCCCGTGGGGCTGGAGCCGGAGTTGGCGCTGTTAATTCTGTCTTTCAAACTTACCAGCGTATCTGTTGAGTCAATGGTGATAATTGCGCCGTTAATCAGCAAATCCCCGACGTAACCGGCGCCGAGGGCGCTTGATGTACTCGCAAAGGAGGACGATGATAGTTTCTGGGCTGCAGCCAGAGCGTTAACCTTCAGGGTGTAGGATCCTACAGAGGCTGTCGTCGAGGTCGTAACCGCGAGGAGATCGGCGGCCTTGACGGTGCTGCTGTCGCTGCTCATAACCGCTCTGAAAACACCGAAATCTTCGGCATCCTTAAGATTGCCTGCGGCGGTTTTCAAGGCCAGCAGCTTGGTGTTGAAGGACTGCCATTCGGTCAGTTTCGATGTATAAGCTGTTTTTTTGTTTGAGACAATATCCACGCTTTTGTGTTCGACGGCAATGATCTGAGTTATCATCGACTGCCAGTCGATTCCGCTGGACAGGCCGCTTACCATACTTGTGCTCGAGGCCATGCTGTTTCTCCTCTGATTCAGTAACGAAAGAGTTTCTTTTACTAACTACATCGGAAATTATTTCCCGATACTTAAAGATTATTATCAATTATTAACATCAAAGCAAGAGTTCTGCCAAAAAAAACCCCGTATCGAAAGATACGGGGTTTCTGATGAAAGGGTTTAAGATTAGGTTACTTGAACAACGACAGTACACCCTGGGAAGCCATGTTGGCCTGGGCCAGCATGGAGGTGCCGGCCTGGACGAGAATCTGGTTCTTGGTAAAGGTTGTCATTTCCGCAGCCATATCGACATCGCGAATAACCGATTCAGAGGCCGAGAAGTTCTCGAGGGTAGAGGCCAGGTTGCCGGCCGCATAACCCAGGCGATTCTGATAGGCGCCGACATCGCCGCGAACACTGGCGAGTTTGTCGATAGCATCGTCGATATCGCTCATTTTCGCCAAGGCGCCGGCAGTGGTGCTGATATCATTGGCCGCGACGCCCGAACCGGTGTCTTTCAGTGCTGCCGTGTTGAGATCTCCCAGGCTGATGTTCAACTGGGAATTGGAATCCTCCTCATAACCGACCTGGAATTTTTTGGAAGTGGTACCGTTGTCCAGGATGGTCTGTGTACCGGCCACGCCGGCGCCGATATTAGCAGTAGTCGCTGCCGCCGTCGTCTTGAAGCTGATGTTAAATTTATCAAAATTCATCGTGGTGCTGGCCGCGATGGTTTTGGTTTGGGACACGCCGCCGCTTGTCATCGTTAACGTGCCATCCGTTGCAGAGTAAGTGACTACGTAGGCAGCCGAGGCGGCATTCGCCACGTTGATGTCGTAGATATTACCCGCTGTATCGATGGTTGAATTGGCCGCATCTACGGTGCTGCCGCCTGTGAAGGAGCCATTTACGAGGGCAGTCCCGGCATATTTCGTCGAGTACGCGATCCTGTCGATTTCAAGGACGAGAGTGTTATACTCCGTGCTCAGTTTGGCAATGTCCGCACCGACATTGGCCGATGAGGCCTGGGTGGCCAGTTCCTTCATACGGGTAAGAATGTCGCCGACACTGCTCATGGCGCCTTCCGCCGTCTGCAGAAGCGAGTTGGCCTCGGAAATATTCCTCTGGGCAACCTTGACACTGGCGATATCCGCCCGGAAGGCCTGAGAAATAGCCAGACCAGCGGCGTCGTCCTTGGCGGAGTTGATCCGATAGCCTGAGGAGAGTCTTTCCAGTGACTTACTCATGCCGGCGTCGGAAATAGCCAAGTTTCTCTGTGCATTCATTGCCGCGATGTTGTTTTGAATTCTGAATCCCATGATTTGTATCCTCCTTGATTTTGTTTTCCTTGCGGAATTATTCCAGCATCCTTGCCGGAGTTATTATCTGATTATGATTATTTGACCGTATTTCATTTATCTCGTTTTCGGTCACCTTTGCCGCAACTCCCTTCACCTCCTCCCTTCATCGTTTGTGCTCTATCATTGCGAGGGCCATGCCAAAATTAAAAACTCAACAATAACGGATATTTATAATTTTATAGAACATTATAATTTGGGAAAGGGGAAATTATTTCCTGTTTCTCGCTTTGATCTTACTATCGGCAGGAGGAGGTTGTAACTTAAATGTCCAGGGATATTATTTTGAAAACTTTGTGGCTTCGCCTTTGGAGATGAAAGCGGGAATTGGCGTAGACAATGAACTCACGGCCAATCCGTATTTATGTTGATGCAGTTGTTTTATGTTCCGAGCCTTGTAGCAAGCGGTCGAACTTGGCAGGATCGAATAGGGTAGGGGCGATCTGAAGGGCAATCTGGAGGGCAATCTCTGCGAAAGACCATTGGCGGTGAAGACAAAATAATTCGGCAACATCATAGATGATCTGCCCCAAATCGTCTAAAGTCTCGATGGTGCGCCTGGAATTCAACCCCACGATAACATTTAGCGATTCTAAGGATCGAATCAATTCATCCGTGGCTTCCATCCGCCAGTACAGGCTGACCTGTAAAAGCCTCTTTTCAATCTGTTCCTCCGCTGTAAGTCCCTCATCAGCGGCTTTTTGCAGGCAATCGGCGGCAGTTTTCAGATCGCCCTCTTTCAGGAAAGATTTGCCGATATCCATATAAAGCTCTTTATGCTCCTCCAGTAGAGACGGGACTGAGTCGACACTCAGACCCGCTTGATAGGCAATCTTTACCCATGGCAAAGCCTTGTCAACCATTTGTTGACTGAAATAGAAGCGGCAGATGTTCTCGGCCTTCTGCGGGCTTTTGCCTGCATCTTCAAAAGACTTCATAAAGAGGGACTCGGCTGATTCAAAATCTTTTTCCAAAAAGTGGATTAATGCCAAACCGAAGTAGATTTCATTCCTTTTGGAAAAACTGTGACAGTAAAAACTCCCGAAGACCAATGGGTCTTTTTCAAAGGCGTTATAGATGCGAAGATAGCGCTCCGACATTACTCTGCATAGGTCCGTCGCCTTTTTACGGAAATAAATGGCGGCAAGGAGATGACACATATCCATATGCATGGGAAATGAATCAAGGGCCTCCAGGCAGATACGTTCCGCATCATCGATTCTGTCCAGGGAGTGGTATCCCTGTGCTACGGAATAGAAGACGGTCATGAAAAATCCGGTCTTAAGTTGCTTGCGGCGCATGATTTCCAGAGCCATTTCACCATACTCGACGGCCTTGTCAAACTCGCGGTGCATCGAATAAGATGCGGATAATTGATAGATACTATAGACATCCTCCGGATCTCTCGCCAGGGTCTCCTGTAAAAGAGTTGTCGTCCGGATGTGCTTCGCTTCCATTTGTTCTGCAGAGAGATCATAACCGTAGTGGCGGATGCGAATTTCACCGTAGGCTTCCACACCGTGAGCCTGCAACTGGTTGTGGACTTTCCGAACATAGGTCATCCCCATATGATTGCGGAACAGCCGGATCAGATAAAAGACGCCGTGGACGGAACCGTCCTTTTTTACGTCGTAAAAACGGCAGTGAAAATAATCTGCCTTCCCTCCCCGGACGGTGTCCTTCAGTATGTATCCGTCTTCCGGAAACAGCTCTTCGTCGGCGTCCAGTTGAAAGATCCAGTCGCCGGTGGCATAGGAGAGCGACTGATTCCGGTGTTTGCTGAAGTCGTTTTCCCAGGGATGATGATAAACACGAGCGCCGTAGCTTGCAGCGATTTCAATGGTTCTGTCCGTTGAACCGGTATCGACGATAATGATCTCATCAACATATTTACTGACGCTCTTCAGACAGCGCTCCAGGCAGGCTTCTTCATTCTTCACAATCATACAAAGGGAAATCGTGGGTATCCTTGCTTCGTTCTTTCGTTCTTTAAGAATAGACGGCGCCTTCCCCTTGCGCCGACCCGCTGCACCGGCTATTTTTAGCCATAGCTGTGCTTTTTCATCTCTCTGGTGTTTAAGATAGAAACGGCTGATATCCTCCGCCATGCCTATCTCTTTTCCCGTATCTTCATAGCCTTTGCGGAAGAAATCGTCTGCCCCGTCAATGTCGCCTCCCTGAAAATGAATGCAGGCCAAGCCGAAATAGATTTTATGCCGCAAGGTGAAGCTGTGGCAGTAAGTGTTTCCCATGAGGGAGGGATTTCGTTTCAGTGTCTCATGTACCTCAAGGAAGCTCAGGCACATCTTCCGTGATTCTTCATAATCCTGCTTTTCAAAATATATGGAGGCCAGGAGATGATAAACATCAAGGTGATTGGGATAGATCGCGAGGGCCTCCCGGCAGAGACGTTCCACTTCTTCAAGACGGTTAAGGGCGTAATAGGCTTGGGCGATAGTGTGGAAAGCGGTCAAAAAATAATCGTTATTCATGCATTTATGCCGTCTTAGTTCGAGGACCTTTTCGCCGTATTCGATGACCTTCTCAGGCTCCCGGTGCATGGAATAAGATGTGGCTAACTGATAGAGGCAGTAGGCGTCTTCAGGATCTGCGGCAAGCATCTCCTTGAGCAGTGTTGTGGTGCGGAGATGCTTGGCCTCCATAGCCTCAGGCGAGAGATCGTATCCGTAGTGTTTAACCCGGATATCGCTGTAAGCCTCCCTGCCACTTGTGAGGAGTTGGTTATGGACTTTCCGGGCATAGGTCATTCCCATGCCGTTACGGAAGAGGCGGACCAGGTAGAAAACTCCGTGGATGGAACTATCCTTATTTATATCGTGAAATCGGCAATGGTAAAAATCGGCCTTATCCTGCCGGATGATTTTCCGCAGGCGCGGCCCGTCTCCGGCAAAGAGTTCCTCGTCGGCGTCCAATTGTAATATCCATTTACCTTTCGCGTAACTCAGGGATTGATTGCGGTGCTTGCTGAAGTCTTTTTCCCAGGGGTGATGATAGATCCGGGCGCCGTAGCTTTCAGCGATCCCAACAGTGCCGTCCGTTGAACCCGTATCGACGATAATGATCTCATCGACGTAATTGCAGACACTCTCCAGGCAGCGCCCCAGGCAAGCCTCCTCGTTCTTCACAATCATGCACAGCGAGATTGATTGGTGCTTTTGGTTGGAGGGCCTACTTTTGGGTATTTTCTTCATTCACAGGACTCATATTGTCAGCGACAGGGGAGTATGATTTATGTAGTTTATCCCGAGATGGTCGCATTCAATGCACAAAGGTTGACTTATTTTCTGCTGTTGGATTTCTTCCAGGGACATATTGAATATCTTTCCAAGGGAATAACTTTGTGAATTTCGGCCCACGCCGCAGCATAGCAAGACTTCGCAATTTTCGTTGATGCTGAGAAAATCATTTTGGGGGCAATCGTAATGAAGAGGCTTGTTATTAAGGACATCACTGTAATAATAAGTAAGCAATTCGCTCGTTGCGTCTTTTAATGTTTCGTAGGGCATCTTGTTTGTCAGGTAGTCTCTGAACATGTTGTAATCATTAAAATAAGCGGCAGAATAAGAGATGGGTACGTTGAGTGATTCTGCAAATTGCTTTGCCAAAAACACCTCCCAGATGTTGAATTGATATAGGTGATACGCGATAAAGAATTTGTTTGTTAAAAAGCCGTTTTCTGAATAACGGTTAATGAGGTTGACCATATTCGATTTAATTTTTTCAAAGTTGAACCCGTGAATACGATCGTAAGATTGCTGGCTGAAACCGGACATGGAAATTATAGCTTGTGACAGGTTTTTGAGTTCCCGGGCATTCAGATAAACCGGAAATGAAGCATTTGTACTGAAGGAATAACACAAATCATGATCAAGCAAAATTTCGATAATATCTTTGATTCGGGGATGCAATAAAGGCTCTCCCCACTGGTAAAGTGAAATTAAAGTCTGATGTCCAATTATATGATTATCAAGTAAATACCGTATGGCCCGTTCAAAATCACTGATTCCGATAAAGCTTGCCTGTTTTCTGTGAAATCGTCCGGAAATGCTTTTCTTACCATTTGCACAGTATTTACAGTTTGCGTTACATATCCCGGAGATTTCGAAATAGAGTCTTTTATACATCCTTTATCCACCTGTCTTTGATAAATTCTTCACGATTATAAAATCAAGCCTTTCAGGAGGCCTCGTTCACGGTTTCCATTATGTTCATATCCGCCTTATCCCTGTGCAATCGCTTCAAAGGAACATCGCACCGAGAACAACGCTCAAGATCATTTATTCGGCCCTTGTTCATAAGCGCACGCGCATCCCTGAATACGTCGCCGTTAAAGATGTCGACAGGATCCTCGTCAAAGGCGCTACCAAGTTTGTAAAAGGATGCATCAACGTCAATACAGCAAAACTGAATCTTCCCGGAGGCATTGATAGTGATGCGGTCGAATATGTAAGGACAGGAAACGCTTTTGGGGATAATGCATTCCGCATCCGCCCAATTATGTCTGGGAAAACGCAGCACCATGTCCCCTCTTGTCAAAGTGAGATATTGAGACCAGTAATCTGTGTATTCCTGCCATTCATCTTCGTTCAATTCCTGTTCGATCATCCTGACACATATTGTCGTGGCATATTTTCCTTCGTTGCGAAGCCGTATGAACATCTGGATATTATCGATAACCCGCTGGAAGGACAATCCCTGCCTGATTTGCTCAAACCGATCTTTCCTCAGGCTATCGATACTGAATATGACGATGTCTATCCCCGTGTCCAAAAGCTTGGATGCACGCCGCTTATCGAGCATGCCGCCATTTGTGGGCAGGCTTACTTGACGGAAGCCGGCATCTTTGGCTACCCCTATTTTCACAAAGACATTCGGGTCGAGGATGGCCTCACCCAAGCCCACGATGTTCAGATACTCAATGCTTTCTCTGTATGGAATCAGCTTGTTTACAATATTGACAAACATTTCCTGTGACATGAGTTGAGGACGTTGGGAGGACGAATGAATAGAGCACATTATGCATGAGGCATTGCAGATCCCATGCACTGTTTCAATATCAATAATGGAAGGAGTAATCATATCATTCATTGGAATATATTTTCCTGATCAACAGTGTTGCCTCATAGTCAGGGCCTTATTTTATACATCGCAGGTAACCGCCCGGATTGCAGGTGAGTAGTAATTTTCTGTCATAGTAATTGTCGATGATGAAGCGGTCAGTCTCCTTCAAGAAAGACTCCAAGGCAGTTTTCGGGTTGTTTCCCGGCCCCCAGGGTCGCGGCCTGTGATCTTGGGGCGGAATATCTTCGACGATGGTATCACCGCAGATCATGTAGTGCCCCTTGCCGACGAAGGCTGAGTAGAGGCGAAGTTCGGCAAGGACATGGTCGTGGCTGTGATAGGAATCGAGAATCACGAGAACCTCACGGCAATCCTTAATGATGGACCGGATATGGGCAATGGTGTCAGATTCAACGGAAGAGCCGGCAATGAGATCGATTTTATTGGATAATTCACCATGACTACTCAGCCTGGCCTTGAGGTCATCGGGGATGTATATGTCAACTCCGATGACTCTTTCCCCACCTAATACCGTAAGCAGAGTTGAGCAAAAAAGGAGCGATCCACCCCATGCGACGCCGAGTTCAACGACATATTTTGGACGTGTATGGTAAATAATATCCTGGAGGGCAAACATGTCCTGTGGTAGATTCAGGATTGGTTCACCGAACCAGTTCGTCTGGTGAACCCAGTGATATTTGTCGGCGTCAATGACCAGATCTCTGGCCCTCTTAACAAGTCCCTCGTCCTGGCACATGGCCAGAGCTGATTCTGTGCGCAGATCCTCGAATTCTTCCCTGTTCAGCATCTTTTTTTCAGTCATGGTAACCTCCAGCGCCTTGCAGCAGGCCTATGGTTTCGGTTATGTTCTTCTCAATGGAACCGGTAAAGGCAAAACCAAGATCCCGGAAACGTCGGCTTGAGACGGTATATGACAATTGGTTCATGATTTCTGTATCCACATAATCGATCGTGACTTCACCCACCTTTGGTCTGATCCAGGAGATGACGTCGTTGACAGTCAGGTTCTCCGTTACGACGTTGTAGACGCGACCATCGAAACAGCGCTTGTCGAGAAGGAAAAAGAGGGCATTCATAGCATCGTTGATGGAAAGATAGGGACGTTTCTGGTGCAGGGCCGTCCGCCAGACCGTGAGGGGCTGTCCCAGAACGGCCTGCCAGCAAAATTTGTTGGCAGCCGTATGAAACCGCATCCCCGGCGAGATGCCAACAATCGTCCCGAAGCGGCAGGTCACGAAGCTCAGGCTATTTACCGCCGCCATATCTTTCAGGAGACGCTCTTCCCGAAGCTTGGTTTCCGCATAGGGACTCTGTGGCTTCAGCTCTCCCTCATCGCAATCCTCATCAACAATTGACTTCTGGGTGCCATAGACGCTGGTGGAGGATAAATGGATCATGGGGATTCCCAGGAGAACGCAACTGTCGGCTACTCTTTTAGTGGTGTTGTAATTCACATGTTCAATCTTTTCCCTGATCTGGAAGCTTCCCGCGGCGTCGGTAATAGCGGCGAGGTGGATGACCGCATCGACACCGGTCATGATGGATGGCAGGTCAAGCTCAAGAACATCTCCTTCAATAAAGCGGTAAATGCACTCACCGGGAAGGTTAAACAATGAGGTGTATCGTTGGGTGCACAGGTTGTCGATCAAGACGAGTTCCGACGACGGAAAATGGTAGGGAAACTCCCTGATCAGCCTTGATCCGATATGTCCCAACGGGCCTGTGACAAGTATCTTCATGATATCACCTTAGGTATTTTTCCAGACAGGTCTCATAATACCCTTTTGTCATCAAAAGTCCGGTTTTCAGATCGGTCATAGGCTTCCAGTTGACAAGGGATTTTATCTTCTTGTTGCTGATAACGGCGTCGCCGATCTCCAAAGGTTTTCTGTCTTTCGGCCACTCGACTAATTTGACTTTGCCTGCTCCGATATGCCTTATTGTGGCCTTGGCGATGTCCGCGACACTGAAATGTTCGTCGCCGACGGCGAAGATTGTCTCGTTATTTGTCTTTTCAGTCTGAGACGACATAATTAAGGCGGCAACCACGTCATCGACAAAAATGGAGTTTCTTTTCTGTGCACCGTCGCCGAAAACAGTTATTGTCTTGTTCTGAAGTGCGAGGCCAATGAAGTAGTTGTTAAAAGTGAAATCGCTGCTGTGGATGCTCGCCCGGGGGCCGAATGTGTTGGAGATCCTTATGACGGTTGCCCTCAAGCCATAGATATTCGCATAGATCAGGACATATTTCTCAGCAACGGTTTTGTTTGCGGAGTAGATATCAGTCGGGAATTCAGGGTGATTCTCATCGGCGGGTTGATAGTGGAGCTTTCCCAACTGGGTGCTGGTTCCCAGATGGATAAATTTCGCCTCCCGGTTGAAACGTCGGATGGCCTCCAGTTGGTTGATGACGGCACGGCTGTTCACGTCAAGGTTCATCCAGGGTTCACGGATGGAAAAGGGATGAGAGGTGGAGGCGGCGCAGTTGAAGATAATATCCTTTTCAAAAATTTGCTCAGACAGCCGATCCATGTTTAAGATGTCATAGTGACAAAGTTGGACATAGTCTCTGATGTCGTGGATATTAAATAGATTTCCTCCTGAGCTGGGGTCCATGCAGTCATAAATGGTGACCTCGGCGCCTAGCTCCAGGCACTTGTGGGTGAGATTGCTGCCGATGAATCCGAGACCGCCGGTAATAAGAACCCTCTGGCCGCGCAAGGATGGAAGTTTAATGCTATGGTATTTATTCATTTATTCCTCACTTATTTCTTAAAGATTCGTCGGACTCCCTCGCAAACCCGATCGATCTGTGATTCCGTCATAATCAAGGCGCCGGGAAGATTGATCCCACGGTCGCAGATGTCATAGGCTGTGAGGTTTCGCGGACTATATATTGCCTCTTTACCAGGGTAGGCGGGAAGGGATGACAACGGGTAGAAAAATGGCCGGGTGGGCAGTCCAAGTTCCTGTAGCCTTTCCATTGCCTTTATCTTGTCCATATTGTAGCTTTTGCCGATAAGGAGTCCGGTGATCCAGACGCTGTTGAATCCTCCTTCCGGTTCGGCATTGAGTTGAATATCCTCTATATCCGAGAGCCGCTCCTTGTAGCTTTCAAATATCCAGCGCTTTTTTGCGATTAGTTCATCAATTCGCTGGAACTGGGCATATCCCATGGCCGCCTGGAGGTTGAAGGGCATGTATTTGTAAGTCACCTCGTAATTAAAATAGGCCGGGCCGTCGGGCCGACGCCCGTGATCCCTCAGGAAGCGACAGCGCTCATGGAGTTTATCGTCGTCAAGAATCAGCATGCCACCTTCGCCTGTCACCACGGTTTTCGTGCGGTGAAAACTGTACACGCTGGCAATACCGAAGTTCCCCGCCCTTTTCCCTTTGTATTTGGATCCAAGGGCCTCAGCCGCGTCTTCAATCATAGGGATGCCGTAGTGGTCCGTAATAGCCATGAGTTCGTCCATAAGGGGCATATTGCCGAAAAGATCGACGGGAATTACAGCCTTTGTCTTCGGGGTGATATTCCTCTCCAGAGACTGTGGATCCATGCACCAATGAACCGGATCGATATCACAAAAAATGGGGATGGCCCGCAGATAAGAGACCGGTGCGGCTGTGGCAATCCAGGTGCACTCGGGAACAATGACTTCGTCGCCGTCTTCGATACCCAGAGCAGTCAGAAGCAGATGAATCGCCGTCGTGCAATTTGGCGTCATGATACCGTAACGTCGATTGTGATAGGCGGCGAATTCCCTCTCAAAGGTTTCTACGTACCCGTAATTGTACCACCCGTTTCGCATGCAATCCTCAACAACGCGAATTTCATGCTCTGTAATCCACGGTCCGGACATAAAAATAGGTTCTGTTGGCATTTTTTCTTTTCTCTCGGCCATTCTTTTTAGTTTACCCTCTGCCAGATCCACATCTTCGGCGCTCCCATATTTCCCATATCCTGGGGTAAGCGATACGCCAAGAGGTTAATCTCCGAGTCATATCTCATATCTTCCGGTTTTAAGCCCTGATCTGTGGCGATCTTTGCGTAGATTACCCTGCTTAAGAAATAATAGGTTGAGGCCATCGGCCTGGGTTCTTCCACCAGTCTGAATTCTTCTGTCTCCCAAGTCGCAATTACTTCTTCGTCAAGAAAAAGATTATGCCAGGGGACGGGAATAGGATCGAGATCCACTCTGCTTCTCAAGTCGTTCAAGGAGTCAAGGCCCTGGCGCGAGTCTTCGATCATGAGGTAGTAACCACCAGGTAACACTTGTGACATGATTTCGGTAAAGGCCTGCAATTGATCCTTTGCAGTAGTAAGATTCACAAGGCAACGTTGACTCAGGGCGTAATTGAATAGCCCCGTATCACACAGTCCGCCGGGAATCTGAGCCGCTTTGAACAGCACTTCTTCCCCCAAACCGGCGTCATTCTTCTGCTTATTGGCCAAATTAATGGTTTCAACAGAGAAATCGACGCCAGTCCCAGTGCATCCCCTTTTTTGGGCCAAAGTGATGAGGGTCTTACCGTTTCCACAACCGACATCCAGGACGCTGGAGTTAGGTTTTATCCTGTCAAGGATGGCCGCTGTTTCCAGATCCTTAAGAATAAAATCATTTGAACCCGATGTGTGGCCGAGGCGCGCCCGGGAATCCCAGAATGCCCTGATGCTGTCCTGCGAATCGCTCATGTTCCCCATCCTTTTACCTACCCTTCATCGGCTTATCGCCTATTATTGAATGTCCGGACCTTTGAGCCAGTCGTATCCGATGGCCGGGTCATCATGAGGAATTCTCCCCTCTTCATCTGGGTTATAGATTTGTGATGTGATATATAGGAGATGGGCCGGGCCTTGGATGCACTTACAGCCATGAGCCACCCCCGGCGGTATCATAACAGCTGTTGCCGGTTGATGGTCACCCATGAAAAATGCCATGGTCTTCCCGTAAGTCGGAGACCCTTTTCTTGCGTCATGCAATGCCGTCTTCAAGACACCGCAGACTATATACCACCAGTCTATCTGGGTCTTGTGGATATGCCAAGCCTTGGTAACGCCTGCATACATCAGAGAATGGCTCCATTGACCGAACCCGGCGGCAAAAAAATCATCGGTATGGCGAATTATTTCCCGGAAGAAACCCCGCTCGTCGGTGTGAGTGACCAATTTCTTGAAGATGACGCCTTCAATCATTGTATCTCTCCCAAAATTCCCGGATTGACGCCACTATCGAGTGAAGCTCTGTCTCCTCCAGTTCCGGATATATGGGCAGTGAGAGGATCTCGGCAGCCACTTTTTCTGTCTCTTCCATGCCGTCTCCGCAACGAAGACGGCAATGGTAGGCTGGTTGCAAATGGATCGGAACAGGATAATGGATAAGGGCCCCGATGCCATGTTCCGCAAGAAAGGACCGCAGAGCGTCTCTTCTTGGCGTTCTTGCAACATAGAGATGAAAAACGTGACTTCCCTGGGGATGGGTTTTCGGCAGCACCAGGTTCATATCAGCGAGGAGCCGGCTGTATTGATCGGCGATTTTTTTACGGCGGATATTATCATCATCCAGGGTTGGGAGCTTTACCCGCAAAATAGCCGCCTGGATCTCGTCGAGGCGCGAGTTCCCCCCTGGAATGGAACTGATATATCGTTCGGCCCATCCGTATTCCCTGAGCAGTCGGCAGCGCCCGGCAAGATCCTTATCGCTTGTCGTCACCATGCCCCCGTCTCCACAGGCGCCAAGGTTCTTAGTCGGGTAAAAGCTGAAACAGGCTATATCTCCCCAAGTGCCGACGGGTCTTCCCCGGTAAGTCGCCCCGTGGGCCTGGGCGCAATCTTCTATGACGCGGAGTCCCCGGGGGCGGGCGATATCCAGGATGGCCGCCAGGTCTGCGGGCTGTCCGTAAAGATGCACGGGGATAACTGCCTTGGTTCGGGGCCCGATGGCGGATAACAGTTTGAGCGGAGCCATCGTGAAATAGTCCGGCTCGATATCCACCAGGACGGGGACGGCCCCGGCCGCTTCGATGGCCGCCACCGTGGCCACGGCCGTATGGGATACGGTAATTACTTCATCACCCGCACCAATGCCGCAGGCTTTTAAGGCCATCTGGATTGCCTCCGTACCGCTTCCCACACCGATACCGTGGGTGCAGCCGATGTATGCGGCAAATTCACTTTCAAAAGCGGCAACCTCTTTCCCCAGGATATACCAGCCTCTTTCCATGACATTCCTGACGGCGACGTCGATGGCTTCTTTGCGTGCGTGATACGAGGCGAGGGGATTACTGGCTGGTATCATCACGGGATGTGAACCTCAGGCACATAAAGTATCCATTTGCCGCCGGCGGCTGTGAATGCTTGCTCCTTGGCCATAATCTCTTCAGCATGATTCCAGCCGAAGAGAACTGCATAATCGGGATAACGGGCCTTAAACTCCTCGTAAGGACGGATGGGGATATGAACTCCAGGACTGTATTTCCCCTGTTTGATCGGGGTGGTGTCGCTGATATATTCCAGAAGATCCGGCGTGATGCCACAGAAGTTCGTTACAGTTGTGCTCTTTGACGTCGCGGCGTAGGCGGCAACCCGTTTCCCTTGCCGTTTCAGGTCTTTTAAAAGGGCGATGAGGTCTTGCCGGGATTTCTCCACATGACTGCGAAAAATTTTGTAGGTTTCCCTATGATCCAACTTTTGCGTCCTTTCCCTTTCGTCCAACTTCCGGACGGCCGCGGAGACTGGATAGGCGCTACGGTGGGAAATGACATACCGCATCGATCCGCCATGGACGTTCTGCGGCTGAACATCGACAACGTCCATGTCATATTGAGAAAATAGATAACGTACGGATGCAAGAGAGAAATAGAAAGCATGCTCGTCGTATATCTGATCATAAGATGTCTTCTCGATGATATCTCCCAGATAGGGATCTTCAAAAATAACAAATCCTTCCGGTTTCATAAGGATCTTGATCCCAGCGATGACGGAGTGAAGGTAAGGGATGTGACACATTACATTAGCCCCGAGAAACACATCGGCCTGACCATGAAGATCCACGATTTCCCTGGCTAGTGTTTCATCAAAGAAACGGCAGATCGTCTGTACGCCATTTTCTCTGGCGACGGCGGCTACATTCGCCGATGGCTCGATGCCAAGATGCCGAATGCCCGCCTTGGCGAAGTGTTGAAGCATGATCCCGTCATTACTGCCGACTTCCACGACAAAGGGGTCGTTTTTCCCCAGGTATCTTTCTCGCGCGAGTAGAGCGAGGGACTCAAAGTGATCGGCCATCCGTGCCGAGGTAGAGGAAAAGAAGGCGTAATTTTCATGGAACATCCGCTCACGGTCAACCAGTTCGGT
Source organism: Syntrophus sp. (in: bacteria) (assembly GCA_003451635.1). Taxonomy (GTDB): domain Bacteria; phylum Desulfobacterota; class Syntrophia; order Syntrophales; family UBA8958; genus UBA8958. The sequence goes on from DMAT01000275.1 coordinate 28,518, forward strand.
GAGTTGTACCATCTTGCAGCCATCACAGAAACCAACGTTGAGTTCAAAAAAATATTCTTCAGAAAACTGCTCAGCCGTAAGAAAACCATTCGCGATCGGCATCCTGCCGAAGGATATGAAGGGGCTTATGTTCTTATTGCAGACGAGACATTGTGTCATGATTTGGCCTCCTGCCGGTATTTCATATCTTTTATGACAACTCGGGACATTCTTTCGGCATCGGCTATACATTTTTTGTAAGTGTCATGGAGATGCCCATTATCGGGGAATAAAAAAATGGCTTCCCTGATACGTTTTAGAACATCAGTAATGTTAAAATATTCCAGATACTTAGATTCTTTGCGTATACCGTCATCATAAGACCGACTGTCCCATGTAAAATAATAGACGTCTTTTTTGACAAGCTGCATAAGGCGCTCAATTTCATTATCTAATTGTTGCTTCCATCGTATCCTGAAACAATGAACAATTTCATTAGTCAATGCCTCTTTTCGTTCTGGAGCGATTATCGAATGATTTATCAATTCGCAGTGTGCATATGTAAATCTGCAGAAAGGAAGGGAAAGTCCCTCTTCAAGGGTCACGGGATCATTCGAGTAGAGGATTTCGGCATAATGTTGAGCCATGGTTACATCATATTTCCTTGTAAGTATCCGGATGAATAGGGCATCATCAATTTGGATGATCTTGCCTAACAAAGCTATTTCGGCAAGAAAGAGATTGTCGTGGGCATAGGCATTCTTTACGCGCATCGAGCGCGTTTTCCGCACGTAGCGATTCCTGAAGAGTCCATAGATGGCATTACACATCTGCAATTCCCGGATAACATGGACAAATCTTTCACAGGGATCATCCTGATCCGCCTTCACCGAGTCGTTTCCTATGCCTAAGTATTCGTAATCTTTGTTAAATACTTTAGATCGCGGATAAACCAAAGCTATGGATTCCTCCTTGTCCCTCTCCATCCACTCCATACACTTGCTGATGCAAGACTTTTCCAACCGGTCATCGTAGGAAGCCCACATAAAAAACGGAGACGGCGCCAGTTCAATCATGCGTTGAAAAATATGACAGCCAAGGTAATCAATTCTATCATCTGTCGGTAGGTATTTCACTCGACGATCCATCTTCTGGTAATTAGTGCATACTTCCCGGACAAAGGGATCGGATCCATGATCGGATACCATCAATTCGATATCTGTGTAATCCTGGGATAGGATGGACTCGATTGCATCGGCCAGCATGGCGCCGCCGCTGTAAAGAGGCAGGCCAATTGTAACGACAGGCCGTTTCTTAATGTGGCCTTTCTGCTGCGTTGACCTTTGCCGTGCATTTCCAGTCTTATCGTTCACGTATCCGTATTTTAATGCATATTTCCAGCATGATTGTTCAATGGTCTGTCTGAACTCGTGCGACCACTCGCTCACCGCAGGGAAGCGGCCATAATTATTGGCATTCCTTTTAACTTTGATTACCTCCGAAACGCGGGAGGAAGAAAAACCCTTTAAATTAAGAAAATCAAACAACTTACGGATGGTCCGGACGTTGCCAAAGAGATCTTCAAAGTGAAGAACCATAAACCTGTCTTGATCAAGGTTTTCCGTTACCTTTTCAATGAGGTTATTGAACTCATTCCATAGCCAGCAGATTTTATCTGCCTGGCTCTTCTTCTTCCATTGGATATAAGTATCGGTATCCTTTGATGGAGTAAATCGATATGTATCATCTCCATGACCGTGATAAAAGTTTTGGAAAAGGGCAGAGCGGGTAAAGGTAAGAGGATCACGCACAAGAATGACGAATTTGGCTTTAGGAATTGTCTCTGCTAAGACATCAGAAAAGGCGGTAATGGCCGGCGATGTTTCTCCAAAGACAAAGCCATCTTTTGATGTTTGCTGAATAAGGGGATAATGATAATTGGATAAAAATTCCTTCTTATCGATCCTGTTCCAGAATGCCTCCAAAGACCCCTGTCCCACCTCTGGCCGGGACGTGTGGAATGACCTGACGTTTTCTGCGGTGTTTATTACTTCATTCAAGGTTTTGCTGCCGCAGCGACCGGAAGAAAGAACGAAGAAAGATTCTGCATTAAGAACTTCTGATGGCACGGTCCGATTCTTCCCTTGGCAGATCTGTTTTTTGATATCCTCCAGAAATAATCCAAGTTCATGATCCTGGGTAACCTTTGCCATTGCCATTTCCATGTACGGAATAAACTGAGACGCCTCGCCTTGTTTATTTAACAAATCGTATAAATTCATCAGTCCATCTTTATGTACAGGATCAATAGACAGGATTTTTTTGAAAATATCTTGGGCAAGATCATTCTGTCCCTCATAAAACAGAATAACGGCAAGGTTGTTGAGACCCTCCAAGTGATAAGGATTAATTGTTATGATAGACAAGAAACAACCCTTCGCTTCTTGCAAATTGCCTTCAATGTAAAGCTTCTTACCGCTTATGATTAAATCTTCGATATTCATATCAACTCTCGTTGACCAAGCTATGCAGAAATCAGACCAGCGGGAGTTTTCTTGAAGCTCTTTTTACATGCCGGACACCGGAATAATTTTGCAAGCTTTTCGCCGCAGATGCAGGCCCAGCCAATTTGTTTGGCCGGATTGCCGACCATCAGGGCGTGATCGAGAACATCTTTAGTAATCACAGCCCCAGCGCCAACGAATGCATAGTTACCGATGGTATGGCCGCAGACGATGGTGCAGTTTGCTCCCAAGGTCGCGCCTTTTTTGACGAGGGTAGGGCGTACCTGGTCCATCTTGGAGAATTTGGCGCGGGGGTTATGGATATTTGTAAAGACCATGGAGGGTCCGCAGAAGACGCCGTCTTCCAAGGTGACGCCTTTGTAAACACTGACGTTGTTCTGGATCTTGCAGCCATCGCCGATATTGACATCAGGTCCGATGACGACATTCTGACCGATGTTGCATTGCTCACCGATGGTGGTTCCGGACAAAACGTGGGAGAAGTGCCAGATATTAGCTCCCTTGCCGATACGAACACCGTCATCGATAATTGCCGTCTCGTGAACAAAGGCGTCTTTGGGTGGCGAGAATTTGACGGTTTTAGGTGTTGACCCGACGGAAATGGGGACGTCCTTTTCCTTCATGGATTTCTGACTCAACTCCAAAACATGAAGGACCCGCAGGCCTTCCTCGCCGGAGGTGAAGGGTTGCTGTCCGGTTGTAATCGCTCCGATAAAAGCCCGGCATTCCGCCTTCAATGGTTCTTCCCATTGATCGGAAAGACTGACGGCGATGGCCGCGGCCTTTTCCGCAATGGGCAGCCCGTCTTTCCAATTGATGATATGTGGATATAGAACAAGTTTTTCATCGACATCTTGGGTATCGTCAAAGACCAGCATTCCCTGGCTTCCCACGACGACAAGACGCTGCTCCTTATAAGGATTCAGCCAGCTCACGAAGATGTGAGCGCCGATTCCCGAGGGAAACTTGAGGTTCGTCATAGTGACGTCGGCGATGGAGGCATGGAGAAAATTACTGCCCACGGCGTCCACATAAGAGGGATCTTCACCGACGATGCTGAGGATCAGGGATATGTCATGGGGGGCAAAGGACCATAGGATGTTCTCTTCCCGTCGTATTTTGCCAAGACTGAGGCGGCGGGAATAGATATACTGAAGACGGCCGATCTTTCCATCAGCAATCATCTTCTTCAGTCTGACGACCCCCTGGTGATAATGAAGAATATGACCGACGAAAAGTATTTTCCCGGCAACACGGGCCTTGGCGACTAATTGGCGGCCCTCGTCATAGGTGACGGCCAGGGGCTTCTCGACGAAAACGTGTTTTCCGGCTTCAAGGGCCTGGGCAGCAAGAGCGAAATGGGTAACCGCCGGCGTGGCGATGACCACCGCCGTGATGGATGGATCATTAAGCGCGCCGTCAAGCTGACCGATGCAGGGAACATCGGGGTAATCTTTGCGCATTTGGACTTGTATTTGACCGTCCCCATCGCAAATGGTTTTTAAAACTCCTAATTGATGGAAATTCCGTACAAGGTTTTTCCCCCAGTAACCGGCGCCGATTACGGAAATCTTTATATTGCTTTTTTTCATATGGTGTTTTTTATCCTCCTTTATATAGGTTACCCATTATCAGAAAAGAAGATATGTGGCAATTCAATCTGATATCATATGTTTGCTAGTTATTGACCATATTTTGAGTTTATCGATTGAATATGTTTTTTTGCGAGTATGCTGCCCGGATCGATGGAAATCGCTTTATGAAAATAATGAAGTGCCTGTGAGGAATCACCCAGGTGCAGGCTTATTTCGCCCAGGGTGATCAGGGCGGGAATAATATCACCGCTATTTGCTATTTCCATTTTTAAGCAGTCAATTGCATTATTATATTTGCCGAATTTCAAAAATATAATTGCCTTCTGAATGTTTACTTTTTTAAATGCCGGCGCGAGTTGCAGGGTCTTGTCGAAATGCTCCAATGCCTCGGCATGGTTTCCAAGGACGCTGTGGACAAGCCCGAAGGTATAGCGAATTGCCGGATGATTTATGATTGTGTCGGATGCGGTTTGCAGGATTCTCAGGGCCTCATGATCTTCATTTCGCCGCAGCAGGATACCGACCAGATTGTTGTATGCCCCTACATGAGAATTAGTCCGCTTGATGGTTTCACGGTAGGCATCTTCTGCCTCAGTCATTCTGCCCGCCTTTTCCAGGGCCATGGCTTTCAAAAAGAATGACTCCGAATTATCCGAAGAAATGCGCAGGCCTGTAGAGGTAACTTCCATCGCCGTTTGCGGTTCAAGTCCCAGCGATTGACTTTTGCTATTACCGGCAACATCGTGGGCAGGTTGTTCGTGCGATGCTGCGGCGACACTCTGCGCCTCGATCGAAGGAGGGGAGAGACGGTGTGCCTCTTCCATATATAAGCGGGCGCGATCGGGGTGGCCGGCCTCAGAGAGACTGATTCCTGCCTGGCGGCAGAGGAATGCCTTGTCGGGCGCGATTTCAAGGGCCCGGGCGTAAAGAATTTCCGCACCTTCCGGATCTCCCAAGCCTAGCTTCGCCATCCCCATCCAGCAGCAGATCTTCCATTCCTCGCTGTAGGTGGCAATCTCCACCATGTCCAGGCCGATTTCATGGTTCCGGTAGCGTTCGAGGGCTTCCCGGTACCTGTTTCCGGACTCGATTATTCCGGACCAGTCCTTTTTCATAAGGCTGATCAACGTCTGGCTGGCGAAAATATCGATGTGACCTCCATAGCGGTCCAGGGCCTGCCGGCAGATTATTTCGGCCTCATCATTGCGTTGCAGTTGAATGTATGAGCGGGCGGCCGTGTAGTAGGCCTTCAAATACTGTTTGTGGGTGATCTGCTGCGCCTCTACCAGTTCAATTGTGGTCAGGGACTCCCGGAGCGCCTCCTCGTTCTTGTTCATCGACGCGAAAGAGTTGCTGAGATAGAGATGGGCCAGGGCGTTTTCGGGATTCTCTACGATCTGTTTTTGCAGGAGTGTCGCCGTACGTTCGAACTTCTTCCGGGCCGCTTCGGGTCCCTGGTCGTAACCGTAGTGGATGATGCGTCCCAGTGAGGCCGCGTGGTTTTTGAAACCCAGGAGATAGTTGTGGACGATACCCTCATAGCGGATTCGTCCGTTCGATCGAAAGATCCTGATCGAGTCAAGGCAGACGGTTTCTTTCCCCTCATTGCAACTGTTTTCCACCTGCAAGGACAGCGCCTCGATCCCCTGCTTTTCGGCTAGAGCGACTTCCTCACGCAGGCTTCGCTGTGAAGAAGGCCGATATTGCTCGTCGGCGTCGATGATGAAGATCCAGCGCCCCTTGGCGTAGGAGATGGACTGGTTACGGTGGAGGCTGAAATCGTCCTGCCAGGGGTGGTGATAGATGCGGGATCTGAAGCTTTTTGCGATCTCTACGGTACGATCAGTCGAACCGGTGTCGACGATGATGATCTCGTCAACGTGGTCAACGACACTTTTTAGGCAGCTCCCGATGAAGGCTTCTTCATTCTTGACGATCATGCAGACAGAGAGGGTAGGTGGCTTACCTTTTTTCAATTTCAATTTTCCATTTACTAGACTGTATGTATTGTCGCTATGCTATTCTGCAGCGTTCTGTTTCCGAACGTAGGACAGCAGGGCCTTCCCCTCCGCAAATTCCGGATTGATATCCAGCCCCTGTAATATCGCCTCTTCAGCATCCTGCCATTCTTTCCTTTCAAGGTAGGCCCGGGCGATGTTGTAATACAATCCCTCATCCTCAGGATGAAAGACAAGGGCTTTACGAAACTCGGCAATGGCGTCGTTGATATTTCCCGCTTTTCGATATGCAATGCCCTTGGTGTTGCAAAGCTGCAAAATCAGATAATTCATTTCCGTATCTTCGCCAAGAATTGCCTTGGCTTTTGCGAAAGCGCCGTTATCGATAAATTCCTTGGCCTTTTGGACCAGCATTTCATGTGCAGATTCGCTTGCGTCATTGTTTACGGTAGCATCGTCAATATCTTGACGTATCGATTCCTCCAATTGCGATGAAATCTCTTCTTCTTCAACCTGTAGGATTTGCTTTAAAAAATCCAGGGCGGTTTTAGCATCGTTATCACGAAAAGTTACAGGACCATACATCTCTTTAAAGGCCTTCGAGGCGGCCAGGTCTTGCTGAAAAACGTTGATGTCGTTATTTAATTGCTTCTGATCGGCAGGGAGCATTTTGGTATGCATTGTTTTTTCCAAAACCTCTTTAAAACAATGAAGGCAGGAATAGACATTTTGCCGTTTTAGGTGCCGCTTTGCCTCGTCCAGCTTTTTTTGGATGACAGCGGCGTCTTCCCTTTTCAGTGGTTCTGCCATGGTTTCTCCTTTCTAAAAGTACCAATGCAAGGATGCGTCATAATAAATCTGTGTGATATTGAAGGATCTCAAATATTTATGACGCGTTTCAACTTATTCATAAGGCGTGCCAAATATTAAATAATTAAATATTTAAGTTTTTGGAAATTATTCCGATAAATAGTTCAGACGAGGAATACTCATAGGAAGGCGGTGCGTTTATATGACGATATTGGCTAATCAGGTAGATGGCGTCATTAAAGCATACAACAAACAGTATAAGCACAGATTCAGCATTGATAATGGCTCAGAGACTTCTCAAAGGGACAGGTATGCCGACGTGGTGACGCTTTCCAGGTTCGAAGATGTCAGAGGCGATGTTGAAGCGCAGATGACTTACAGTCTTGTTGATATCCTGAAAAAACAGAGTAGATAAAATCATCACATGAAAATGAGAGATTATAGCAAATGGTCCATGCCTTCGGAATTGACAATATTAGTCCATACAAGAAGAAAATACTCGTCGTAGACGATTATGTGCCTACGCGGCAGATGATCGTGGACGCCCTGTCCGACAGTGGCTACCAGACGATCAAAGAAGCGGGAAACGGAAGAGAGGCCCTCGGTTTTTTCAGGAATGAGCATTATGACCTGGTTATAAGCGATGTGATGATGCCCCAGATGGGGGGCATGGAATTGCTTCAACACCTGAAAGAAATCAAGCCTGATACCGCCGTGATTATGATAACCGCCCAGCCGGAGGTGGAGCTCACCGTTTCCGCTCTCAAAAAGGGAGCCGTTGATTTCCTGAAAAAACCATTCAATATAGAAGATTTGATGTACAAAGTTCATGTATATCTTCAGGAAATCAATATCACCACCCCCCAGTCCTACCAAAGCGACCTGCTTTTAAAGCAGATAGAAGAAAAAACAAACGAATTATCAATACATAGTTATATTTATGACTCTGTTGAGAATATAGAAGGAAATCATGATGAAATATTTGAGAAATTGGCGACAACAGCCATGCGGGTTGTCGATGGCGAAGAGTGCTTTCTCCTGATTTATGACGATGAAACAAAGGAATTTCATGCCCGGGTATCAAAGAGCCTGAACAATTCTTTCAATTCAAAGTTGACCATTCTCTCTCTCAAGTATCTATACCATCAGGTTGTCGAAAAAGGTGACGCCCTGATGATTCACTCTCAAGACCACCCGTTCGTAGCCCCTTCGCTGATCTGTTCGCCCCTGATGATAAGGGATAAGACATTTGGCGTTTTGAGTATCAGAAAAAAGAAGGACCGGGGGCCTTTTGCCCAGAAAGATCTTAATTATCTCGTTAGCCTCTGTAAAAGGGCATCTTTGAACCTTGAGAACAAGATGCTCTACGAGAGCCTCTACGTGAATGTTCTTGACACCTTTAAGGCTCTGATCGCCTCTATTCAGGTTCGGGATCAGTACACGGAAGATCATTCGTTACGGGTAACGAAGCTTGCTGTTCGTGTCGCCCGGGAAATGGGATGTTCAAGTGGTGAAATAGAGTCGATGAAGATAGCGGGCTCGCTTCACGACCTTGGGAAGGTGGCAATACCCGATAATGTGCTCCTTAAGCCGGACCGCCTTACCAATGAAGAATATGAGATCATCAAGCAGCATCCGGACACAGGGGAAAGAATTCTCAAGCCCGTCGCCATTTTTGAGCGAGAGCGCACCATTATCCGACACCACCACGAACGTTGGGACGGGAGTGGCTACCCTGCAGGTTTATCAGGGGAAGACATTCCGCTCCTCGCAAGGATTCTTGCCATGACTGATACCTTTGACGCGATTACCAACAATCGCCCCTATCGACAGGCCCAGAGCGTAGAAACAGCGATAGAGGAAATCAAAAATAATCGGGGCACCCAGTTCGATCCCCTCGTGACGGACCACTTCCTGATAATTCTGAGAAAGTCGCAAATCTAAGATTCACTCCGCTCCACTTTACTCTTCATATTCCAGCCTGGCACAATAATTGTATATCCAAAGCCAGACATTTCCCCTTTGGAGGATTCTGTGCATATAGCAGGAAAAACCGGACAAGTGGTCAGAACGGAAGAGATGAATAATTTCCGAAAGGATTATTTTGATCTGGAGAAGTCAAAGCGTCAATCCATCTTTAATCAGATGATCAGTGATATTGGTCGTTGCCAGGAAATAGGTTTTATGAGGAGCGAAAACGCGGCGCCATCTCGTGAGGAAATCAAGAAGCTCATTGAAGTTATGCAGTTGAAACTATACGACTATATTGCCCGGCTCGACTCCGAATCGGAAGGAAACGACCGCTTCACCCTGCCCACGCTGCTCATGGCTGGGAATCCTTCCATGAGAAACAAGGAAAATATCACAGCGTCAAAAAATGAACATGTAAATATTAATACCGGATCAGAGAAAACAAGGCCCGGTCTTGACGAAATAATTCAACAGGCGTCGGAAAAATATGGAGTGGACGAAAATCTCATTCACAGTGTCGTCAAGATGGAAAGTAATTACAACCCCGCAGCCACATCACCCAAGGGGGCCATGGGGCTCATGCAATTAATGCCCGGAACGGCAAAGGACCTTGATGTCCAAAGGCCCTACGATCCTGAAGAGAATATTATGGGGGGGACGCGTTACCTCAAAGGGCTGCTGGATCGTTATCATGGCGATGTCTCCCTGAGCCTGGCGGCTTACAACTGGGGGATGGGAAACGTCGAAAAACGACTCGAAAAAATGCCCCTGGAAACAAAAAATTACGTCACCAGGGTCATGCAGCATTATCAGAACGCCAAAGGGTAATCCCATTAACCTTCATCCAGTCAGATAGATCATTAAGGGATCGTTGTGCGTACTCTTTGCCCCGCTCTCTTTTCTTAATCCTTTTCTCTAAGGGACGAAAAATACCGTGATTGACATTCATGGGCTGGAATTCATTCTTCACCGGCGTGGTAATAAAGCGGATCAGGGCCCCCAGGGCCGTTGTGTCCGGCGGCGGCAGCAACTCCTTGTCTTCGAGAAGGCGTGAGACGCTGAGTCCGGAAAAAAGTCCCATGGCGGCGGATTCCACATAGCCCTCTACGCCTGCCAACTGGCCTGCGAAAAATAACGAGGGGTGGGAGCGGAGTTGAAGGCGTTCATTGAGGAGGGCAGGGGAATGGATGAAGGTGTTGCGGTGAATGCTTCCGTAGCGGGCAAATTCCGCATTCTCCAGGCCGGGTATCATTCTGAAAATGCGACGCTGTTCCGGCCAAGTTAATTTGGTCTGGAAGCCGACCATATTGAGGAGGGTTCCGGACTGGTCTTCCTTACGCAGTTGGACCACGGCATGAGCTTGTCGGCCGGTCCGCGGGTCCGTCAGGCCGACAGGTTTCATGGGACCAAAAAGCAAGGTAAGATCTCCACGCTCGGCCAGGATTTCTATGGGAAGACATCCTTCAAAATAGCGAGGTTTTTCGAAGTCCCGGAGGGGGACCTTGTCGGCCTTGAGCACTGCCTCCCGAAAGGTGGTATAGGTTGGTTCATCGAGGGGACAGTTGAGGTAATCTCCTTCTCCTTCCTGATAGCGGGATGCCCAGAACGTCTTGGCCGCGTCGATGGAATCGGCGGTCACAATGGGCGAGATGGCGTCATAAAAGTAGAGATAGTCGCTACCGGTGAGGATCTGTATCTCCCTGGCAAAAGCCTCGGACGTGAGGGGTCCCGTTGCGATCACGACCGGGCCGGTACGGGGAATTTCCACAACCTCCTGATGGATCAGCCGAAAGCGATCGCCAAAGCTCGACAGCTTATCCTGAATATATTCCGAAAACCGACGGCGGTCCACGGCCAGGGACTTGCCCGCCGGAACCGCGGTTTTGTCCGCCCCTTCCATAAAGAGCGATCCCAGACAGCGCAACTCCTGTTTCAGGAGACCGACAGCGCTTTCCAGGGCATTGGAGCGCAGGGAATTGCTGCAGACCAGTTCGGAAAGGAGGGGCGAGGCATGGGCCGGGGAAAAGCGTTCCGGTTTCATCTCATACATGTTAACACGGCATCCCCGGTTCAGCAACTGCCATGCCGCTTCACACCCGGCGAGCCCTCCGCCGATGACGATTACCTCGCGATCAACCATCATTTAGCGTCAGGTCAGCCTTATAGCGGCAATCCTTGCGGAGGCACTGCTTTACCTCCCCGGCTTTGGTTCGCTTCTCCACAAGGAAGGGGGCGCCGCACTGGGGACAAGGTTCAGGGAGAGGTCGATACCACATGGCGAATTTGCAGGTTGGGTATTTAGTGCATCCAAAGAACGTTTTGCCGGTTTTCGCACGCCTTTCGGAAATGAATCCGGCACAGCCCTCTTCCGGACATGGGACGCCAAGATGAACGTTAAGGATGGCTTTGCATTCCGGATAGCCGGTGCAACCGAGGAACTTGCCGAAACGTCCCTCCTTGTGAGCCATGGGTTTCCCGCATTTTTCACACATGGTATCGGTGATAATCATCTCCGCTTTCGGACGGTCGCTTCCGTCACCCGCCGTAATTTTAAGCGTGTTTTTACACTCCGGATAGCCTGAGCAGGCCATAAACTTTCCGAATCTTCCCGCTTTGAGTACCATGGTTTTTCCGCATTTTTCACAGTTGACATCAGGCGCGGTCTTATCATCCGCAGTCCCCTGACCGTTCCCTTCCTCAGGGAGATTCATGGTGTTTTTACAGGTAGGATAATTGGTACATGCGATAAAACGGCCGTTCTTTCCCCATTTGATGGACATGGGGCTCCCGCATTTCTCGCAGATCATGTCGGTGGGAATCCCCTTGCCTTTAAGGCTCTTCATGTTATCTGCCGCCGCTTTAAGTTCCCTTGAAAAGTCCTCATAAAAGTCCTTGAGGGTATCGATGCGATCTGTCTTCCCTTCCTCGATTAGATCCAGACGGCTTTCCAGAGAGGCAGTGAAGGTCACGTCGAGGATCTTGGGGAAGTTTTCAACCAGTAAACCTGTTACCAGCATTCCCAGATCCGTAGGACGGAATTTACCTTTTTCCATAAGCACGTATTCCCGGTCCTGAATGGTGCTGAGGATTGTTGCATAGGTGCTGGGACGTCCGATTCCTTTCTCTTCGAGCTCCCGAACGAGAGAAGCCTCGGAGAATCTGGGGGGAGGCTGGGTAAATTTTTGTTCGGGGGTCAAGGCAAGAAGGTGTAAAATCTCGCCTACAGCCAGGTCGGGAAGGATCTTTCCCAATTCTTCGTCCGGATCAGCGCCGTTGTCTTCTTTCCCTTCCCGATACACCTCCGTATAGCCCGAAAATTTCATGATGGAACCCTGGGCGCGGAAGAGACAGGAACCGGCCGTTATTTCAATTACGGTCTGATCGAAGACAGCCGGGGACATCTGACTGGCAATAAAGCGGTTCCAGATCAATAGATACAGTTTGAACTGATCGGGGCTAAGATATTGTTTGATATCACCGGGACGGTAGAGCATCGAAGAGGGTCTGACTGCCTCATGGGCGTCCTGGGCAGAGGCGCTGTTCTTGAATAAACGAGGTTTGGGAGGGAGATATGACGGATCATAGGCGGTCTGGATATATTTCCTGACTTCTTGCAGCGCCTCCTCAGAAATACGCATGGAGTCCGTTCGCATATATGTGATGAGCCCTACCGATCCTTCAACCCCCAATTCAATCCCTTCGTAGAGTTGTTGTGCCACACTCATCGTTTTCTTGGCGGAAAAACGCAGCCAGCGGGAGGCTTCTTGCTGGAGTTTGCTCGTTGTAAAGGGCGGCAAGGGGGAGCGCTTGAGTTCCTTCTTGTCCACCTTGGCGACGACAAAATCCTGTCGGCCCAGTTCTTCAAGCACCTGGGCTGATTGCTCACCATTGGTCACCTTTGCTTTTTTATTGTCTATTTTTGTCAGTTTGGCGTCAAAGACCGGTGGCTTGTTTCCCTCCAAAGAGGCGGAAATAGTCCAGAATTCCTCGGAGATGAAACCGTTGATCTCGTTTTCCCGATCGACGACGATTCTTACCGCGACGGATTGAACACGTCCGGCGCTAAGCCCCCGCCTGACCTTGTCCCAGAGGAGAGGGCTTATCTTGTACCCCACAAGACGGTCCAGTGTCCGCCGTGTCTGCTGGGCCTCGTACTTCGGAAGGTTGAGTTCGAGGGGGTTTCTGATCGCCTCGAGGACGGTATTTTTCGTAAGATCGTTGAAAAGGGCGCGATGGAGGATCTTATTCTTCCCGTTGATTTCCTGGGCGACGTGCCAGGCAATCGCCTCGCCTTCCCGATCCGGGTCGGGGGCCAGATAAATGTGTTCGGCCTTCTGAGCGGCTTTCTTTATCTCTGCCATGACTTTCTTCTTGCTGTCCACAACATTGTAACTCGGCTCAAAGCCATTATCAACATCAATCCCCAGAGTACTCTTGGGCAGGTCCTTTACATGACCCATGGTTGCGAGGACATCAAAATCCGTGCCGAGAAATTTTTTTATCGTTTTTACTTTGGTTGGCGACTCCACAATTACTAAAGAACGGGACATAAATTCACTCCTGAAGAATATACGTTTTCCCCGGCATTTGCCGGATTAGGCCCCTGAGTTCGAGATGCAAAAGCAGGGAAAGTATCTCCGAGGCTGACATGCCGGTAACGGCAATGAGATCATCAACGGGACGAGGTCGGAAAGACAGGCTATTTATTAGCATTTGCTCTTTCTCACCGAGGATTGCATGACGAGCATCACGATGCCGACGGGGTCCGTTGGAGGGGGCGTCGGAGAGGCCATCGAGGTGCGCATCTGAGGAAAGATCGGTGAGAACGGCAGGCAAGGCCGCTTTTACGGACATTGACTCACCAGGAGAAGTCTGCGGTCCGATTTCCGCAAGAATATCTTCGACATTTTCGACGAGTTTTGCCCCTTCCTTGATGAGACGGTTTGTTCCCCGCGAGCCTGCCTCATCGATACTGCCAGGTACGGCAAAGACCTCTCTCCCTTGTTCAAGGGCGATTCTTGCCGTAATGAGGGAACCGCTTCTTTCGGTTGCCTCAACAACCACAACCCCCAGTGACATCCCGCTGATGATTCGGTTCCGAGCGGGAAAATTAGGAGCGTTGGGTCGCGTGCCGAATGAATATTCCGAAACGACGGCGCCGCATTCGGATATTTCGTGGCAGAGGGATTCATTCTCCGGAGGATAGATGACATCCAGACCGGAGCCTAAAACAGCAACAGTTTTTCCTTTGACAGACAATGCGCCCCTGTGCGCCGACGTGTCGATACCTTTGGCCATACCGCTCACAATGGCGACTCCGCTCAGGGCCAGTTCCCGGCAGAGTCTTTCCGTTGTATATTTGCCGTAGGCGCTGGCCTTTCTTGAGCCGACCACGGCAACAGAGACGTCGAGCCCACGCAGCTCGCCCTTTACATAGAGAAGAACCGGACAATCGTAAATGTGGCGGAGGCGCTGCGGAAAAAGGACATCATGACAGGTAAGGATGGAGACATTCATCCGTATGGCCTTTTCAAGTTCCCCATCAACATGATCCCACTGTTTGAAGTCTTTGATACGGCGCGCTGTTTTTGGACCGATGACCGGTATGGTCTCAAGCAGGTGCAATGGGGCCTTAAAAACATGTTCCGGCGTCCCGAAGCTCTGTAACAGGCCCTTGATGCCAATGTTTCCAAGTCCCTCGACGAGCTTCAAGGCCAGCCAATATTTGAGATCATCAGTTATGGTTGTCATAGTTGCAGTAGTCATAAAAAAAGTGGCGAAGGATATATCTCATCCCGAGGGCTGTCAAGGAATTTAACGAAAGGAATTTAACAATGACGGGGTGATCGATAACGAGCCATCCTGTAGGAAATAAATAATTATTGTCAGGGGAGTTGATTTCGGTTACATAGCACGCATTAATCAGAGAAGGACCCAAGGGCAGAAATATGTTTCGAAAATCTCTTTGGATATGCTTGATATTAACTATGGTGGCCCTAGAGCCTGTTGCACCGGAACAATGCCGGGGGGAGGCGATTATTATCCATCCGGAATCCATCTCCCTGGGAGATATTGGGGCCGGGAAGATAAAGAAAGGAATGGTCACCATTACCTATGCCGATTCGGATCGGAAATCATGGTCGGCAGAGGTTAGCGAGGGTTGGATATGCAAATCGGGACGGCCTTTGGCGGGGATATTCGAACATACCCGACCATTACAGCTCAAAATGTCCATGAAATCTTCTTTGGCCCCGGCGGGAGAAGACAACAATCACAATGGCCTGTACACCGTTGTCCTCAACCTTGAAGTCGATAACAAACGAGTTGTTTACCATAAGAAACTTGCCGGCGGCAATCACCGGGAAGGGGTCGTTTTAAATGTCGGGGGGGAAATAAAGGTTATTGAACTTTCTTTTCATGTAATGGAATATCCAATGGAACCAGTCTTGTCTGTTTCACCCCTCCGGCTCGATTTTGGAACCCTGGGACAAGGACAGAAAATTATCAAGAAGATTGAGATCACAAACAGGGGCAGGCAGGCCTTGAAGTGGAAGGTAAATCAAAAGGACCATCCTCG
>DMAT01000357.1:0-6363 GCA_003451635.1 Syntrophus sp. (in: bacteria)
CAGCGGCAGCCGCCGCAGCCGGCAGGAAAAAGCAAAGTAAAGACAAGATTACGACAAAAAAGCTGAATTTGTGATGAATCTTTACCATTGCATCCGCACTTTTACACCCTGCACATTCAAATAGGTCTTCAAGTCCTGAATAGTATGAGTCCGGTAGTGGACGATGGAGGCGATGAGAGCCGCGTCAGCCTGGCCTTTGTTCAGGACGGCAAGCAAGTGTTCCGCTTTGCCGGCTCCACCGGAGGCAATCACGGGAATCCTGACCTGTGATGAAACCAGCCGGGTCAGCTCGATTTCATAGCCCTCCTGGGTGCCGTCTGCATCGATGGAGTTGAGACAGATCTCTCCCGCTCCCCTGCTTTCTCCCTCCTTGGCCCACTGCAGGGCGTCCCGTCCCGTATAGATCCTGCCGCCGTGGATGACGATTTCGTATCCCGAAGGAATCTCCGGGCGGATGGTGACCTTCTTGACGTCCATGCCCAGAACCACGCACTGATTGCCGAAGGCCTTCGCCCCTTCATTGATAAGATCGGGATTCTTCACGGCTTCGGAGTTGATACTTATTTTTTCGGCCCCGGCGAGAATGACGGCCCGCATGTCCTCGACGCTGCGAATCCCACTNNCGGCCACGGTGGAGATGCCGCCGCCGACGGAGAAGGGGATGAAGATCGTCTCCGCCACCCGGCGGACCACGTCGAGCATGATGTTGCGGGCGTCCGACGAGGCGGTGATGTCATAGAAGACAATTTCATCGGCCCCCTGCTCGTAGTATTCCCGGGCCGCCTCCACGGGATCACCGATGTCTATATTGCCTTTAAATTTGATACCTTTCGTCAGTTTGCCGTCCCGGACATCGAGGCAAGGAATGATACGTTTACTGAGCATCTTTTCCCTCCCAACGACAGAAATTGGCCAGGATCTGTAAGCCTGGGGTGCCGCTCTTTTCAGGGTGAAACTGGACGGCCACGAGATTCTCATGGGCAATTGCGGCGCAGAAACTCAGGCCGTAATCAGTCCGGCCGATTATCCAGCGATCATCTGCCGGAGACGGGTAATAGGAATGGACAAAATAAAATTCGGCGTCTGTCGGCAGGCCTGCAAAAACCGGATGAGGTCGGGCAAATTCGACGCGATTCCAGCCCATATGGGGGATCTTGAGGAAGCGGCCTTCTCGATCTTTCAAGTCTTCCGGGAACCGCCGGACCGACCCGGGAGCGATGCCCAGACAGGCGGCGTCATTTTCTTCGCTACGCTCGAAAATCACCTGTGTTCCCAGGCAGATGCCCAATGTTGGTTTGCCTGAGGCCACCCATTCCCGGAGCCGTAAGTCAAGTCCCTGGCTGCGGAGATTGCCCATCGCCTCCCCGGCTGCCCCCACGCCGGGAAAGATGATCCCGTCGCAGGCGTCCAACACCCCCGGATCGTCCGTGACCTCACATGGTTCGCCCAGATAATGGAGCGCCCGGGCCACGCTGGTAAGATTCCCCGCCTTATAGTCAATAATCCCAATCATTGTTTGTTGATAATCTCCTTAAGCGGGCAGGTTTTCCAGCGCCAGTTCGTCCCGGATGTCAATGCAGCCGATGACGCTCTGGGCGGCGGGGCATCGCACCAGGTAAGCAGCGAAAGACTCCTGTACGTCCTGTTTCCGGTCTTCCGCCACCTGGAGGTGATACTTCACCCGTATGCGTGTTATTTTCAGGACATTGTTAACGTTTTCAATGTCTCCCTCTACTTCCGCCCAATAGCGGGACTCCGGGGTCGCGATTTTTTTTCCGGCCAGCACCGTGGCCAGTGTCCCCATCATTCAGCCCGCTGTCGCCGCGACGATGTGATCCAGGGTGGCGGCGTGTTCTTCCTCCGGATCGATCTTGTAGAATTTCTTTATCCCCCCGTGGACGCCGTAATAGACCGGTTCGTTGAAGCCCTCGATCATGGCGCGCCGCGTGGGTCCCTTCTCCCGGACGATCCTGATTTTTGAAGTGTGAACGATCTCTCCCATAATTCGCCCTCCTTTTAGTGATGGGTTGTCAGCCTGCTGCCCGTGGCTTGTCGCTTGCGGCGTCCCGCCTCGGCAGGCAAATCTAGATCATTTTAAGGAAAAAGACAAATGATTGTTGCTTTTCAAAGAAAAACTTCTCCCATGACGATGAGGCCATAATAATATGCAGTGAAGCGATGATGAACGTTATGGAAATCAACAATGTAAAGGCGGTGAAAGGATGGAGACAGCCACACATTAATATGTATTTAATTAGGCGGAATAAACCACTACCTCTGGTAGTTGTGACTATACAAACCGCTGACCACTTTCCCGATTGACATGTCGCGGGGGAAACCCTATGATGTCAATCAAATAAAATGTGATACATAATTGACAATGCCGCAGGCGGTTCCTGCAGAATTTGACCATGATTGAAAATTTTATTGAAAATGCATCATCATACGTTCAGACCTCCATGTTGCTGGCATATCTGGCCGTGTATCTGGGCGGGGTACTGGTAAGCTTCACCCCCTGCACTTATCCGGTCGCGCCCATCACCGTGGCCTTCATCGGCGCCCACAGCAGCGGCTCAAAGATGAAGGGATTTGTTCTTTCCTTAATCTACGTTTTGGGAATGGCTCTGACCTATACGGCCATCGGCGCTGCGGCAGCCCTGACGGGGAAACTCTTCGGCCAGATGCAGAGCAACCCCTGGGTCTACTTTTTCATGGCAAATGTGTGTATGATCATGGGGTTGTCTATGCTGGAAGTCTTTAATCTGCCGATTCGGACGCCCGATTTCATTGCCCGGCTTCAGCCCCGGGAAAAAAGGAAGGGGGTCATCGGGGCATTTTTTGTCGGCGCCGCGTCAGGTCTCGTCATGGGGCCCTGTACCGCCCCGGTACTGGCCGTCCTCCTGAGTTTCGCCGCTACCCGGGAGAGCATTCCCTATGCCATGAGTCTCCTTTTTGTCTTCGCCTTCGGAATGGGTACCCTGCTGATCATCCTGGGCACCTCGGCAGGACTGCTGGCGAATCTCCCCCGGTCCGGGATGTGGATGACCAGGGTGAGCCATATTTCCGGCTGGATTATGATCGGAGTGGGGGAATATCTGCTGATTCAGGCGGGGATGCTCTGGGGATAACAACTGGATTCCGGGGAAAGCCCGGAATAAAAGAAAGAAGGAAAGGGATTTTCTATGACTAACCGTCATTTACACTTTTTTTTGATAACAGCGATTCTGGCAGTATTTCTTGTAGCCCCCTCCGGGTGTTTCGCCCAGGAGCAGGCGCCACGATTCAGCATCCGGGATGTCAACGGCAAGATTTTCAGCATGAGCGACTACGGGAAGAAAACCGTTCTCCTCATCTTCAGTACGACCTGGTGCCCCTCCTGCCGGACGGAGATCCCCCATTTCAAACAGATCTACCAAACTTACAGCCACCGGGGACTGGAAATGGCCAACATCGACATCCAGGAATCCCGGGACAAGGTCGCCCGCTTCGCCGCCAAACATCAACTGCCTTATCGTATCCTCTTGGATGAAAAGGGGGATGTTGCTTCGGCCTATGGGATCGTGGGCGTTCCCGCCATGATCCTCATCAAGGACGGCGTGGTGGTTACCAGGAATTATCGCCTGGTTGATGGGGCTCTTGAAAAAATATTCAGGAAGTAACGAGAAATCTGAATGCCTGAACAGTTCACTTTATTTTGACAGGCCCTTGCAGAGAACCAGGCAATTGCGGCCGTCCCGGACGAAGTAGTTCACATCATCCATAACCTGCGCTATGATATGCAGCCCCATACCCCCTTCGGGGAGGTTTGTTTTATTCCGGGGGTCAAAATCCAGGCCTGCTTTTTTCTGAAGAAAATGAAGGGTTTCTCCCTCGTCACAAATCTCGAATTGAAGCCGTTTCTCATTCAAGGAAATGACCACTTCAACGGGATGACCGGCCACCGACCCATAGGCGTGTTTAATCGCGTTATTTACCGCCTCGACAACGGCCAGTTCTATCTGATAAACGACGATGTCGCCGAGTCCCAATTGGGAACAGATTCCGTGGACAGCGTAGCCGACCATGTGGACCTGATCGAGGCGGCTGTCAACACGGATGCTTATGCTAACCTCTTGTTTAGAAATGGATTCCATATTTTCTCACGTCTTGGACAGGCTCGACACGGCCTCCTCCTGGGAGGGCAGAATCTGAAAAACCCGGTTCATCCTTGTAAGTCGAAACAGGCTCATCACCGTTTCCCTGGGATTGCAGATCACCAGATCACCTTCCCCGCCCATCGCCTTCAGAGATGAAACAATGGCCCCCAAACCGGTGCTGTCGATAAAATCCACCTCCGACAAGTTGAGGACAATCCGCTTTTCTCCCCCCTGAATCAAATCGGCTATCTTAGCTTTAAAGGCAGTGGCGGAAGAGGCGTCAATCCTTTTGTCCATCGGTTTAACGACCAATACCGCCCCTGTCTTGACTTGATCAATTCTCACGTCAACCTCCTCGATATTCTATTCCCAAGATGGTAATATCATCTTGGGGCTTTACGCCGGAAAGAAAAGTACCTATATCTTTGACAATTTCCTCCATCATCACAGCTATGGGCTTTTTTTTCATGGTTTCCAGCAGTTGATAAAACCTTTGTTCACCATAGAACGACCCCTGGGCATCCTGACATTCACTGATGCCGTCGGTATAAATGATGACCTTGTCGCCGACCGTCAGAGAAACGGCCTCTTCCTCAAAGGGGACCCTTCCTCCCAAACCAATAATAGGCCCACCCTTGTCCAAAAGGTCATAAGGAGATCTTTCATGGAGATGCACAGGAGGGGGATGACCGGCGCCGCTGTATGTAAGAACACCCTTACCCGCATCAAGGATTCCATAAACCATGGTAAAATATTTATCAAACCGTTCGAGGGGATATTCCCGGTCAAGGGCGGTCAGCACTTCTCCCGGGGAAGCGATATTGTTTTTGTTTTTGATGATCCATCCGCTCAGCGGTTGCAGGGACTGGGAGACGGAGACCGTCACTAAGGCCGACGGGACGCCATGACCACTGACGTCGAGCATGTAGAAGGCCAGCCGCTCGCCATCGCCGTCAAGGGGGAAGACATTGAATATATCGCCGCCGATGGCTTCACTGGGGATGTATTTCCAGGCCATGTCAAAAGCAGCCGTTGTCGGCAGCAGCTTTGGCAGGAGACTCTGCTGAATCCCCGCTGCCGCCTGGAGGTCTTCATCTAAGCGCTGCTGTTTCTCCACAAGTTCCCGGTTGGCCGTCATTACTTCCTTGGTCAAACGGCTGATCTTCAGGTGCGTGCGCACCCGGGTCAGGGCTTCTCCCCGGTCGAAAGGTTTGGTGATGTAATCCGCCCCGCCGATCTCCAGCCCCCGGATCTTGTCCCGTGACTCCCCCAGTCCCGAGAGAAAAATAACAGGGATGTCCCTGGTCCGTGCCCCCTTTTTCAGGGTTTCACAGACCTCGTAACCGTCCATGCCGGGCATCATGATGTCAAGCAGGATCAGGTTCGGCGGCGAGTCTGACGCCGCAATCCTCAACGCCTTCTCGCCATTATTGGCAACCTTCACCTTATAATCATCCTTGAGCAGACTGTTCATCAGGGTCAGGTTTTCCGGCGTGTCATCAACGACCAGAATCGTCGCCTTTTCAGTGAAATCAAGTTCATCCATAATCAGACCAATGTCCCCAATGTCCCAATTGCAACCCGCAAAACTGCGAGCGCCACTTCAAAGTCAAACGAGCGAATACCGTCATCAATCTGGCGATAGTGGATTGGGAAGGCGGTGCGAAGCAACTCCGCATTCGCATCCAGCACATCAACCGCCTCCGCGTCATCATCGGCAAGCATTGCCGCAAGCTTGTCACAGACCGCCTTGAGTTGTTCCGAGGCGACTGTGCCGACCATTTGGGCCTGTTTCTCCGGCAGCCGCTGTTCCAATTGGGAGATAAGATCTGCAAGCGCCATCTTGAGCTCGTCAAGGCTGGCATCGATTTCCTCACGCGGACTCCGTTCCCTGATCGCGACCTCAAGCCTTTCCGCCAGTTGCTGCAAACGGGCTGCGCCAATGGTACCGGAGACACCTTTGAGCGTGTGAGCGAGCCGCTCCGCTGTATCCCAGAAATTGCCCTCCAATGCTTTGCGGATTTCCCCCACAACGGATTTCTGTCCGGCAACAAACTTGTGCAGCATCGAGAGGTAGAGCGGCTTCTTGCCAAGCACCCGGCGCAGGCCGTCGGCCAAATCCAACCCCTCAATGCCCGACGGCAGATCGACATCAACCACCACCTGCGGTTTCACCTCGACGGCGGCGGCTACCAATTGGCGCGGCTTGATCCATTTCAGCAGCGCC
>DMAT01000357.1:6503-6663 GCA_003451635.1 Syntrophus sp. (in: bacteria)
TCTGCATGTCCATCAGCACAATGTCATAATCAGTGGCCCTGACCTTATCCAGCGCCATCTGACCGTTCTCGGCCAGATCGACAATGAAGCCGGCATCGCGCAGCAGTTCGGTTGCCACTTCCTGATTAAGATCGTTGTCCTCCACCAGCAAGACACGGGA
>DMAT01000357.1:6673-7141 GCA_003451635.1 Syntrophus sp. (in: bacteria)
TGCGCACACCCTCGTCGACGCCTCCCAGAATACGGATCACGCTGTCAAAGAGCACCGAGGGACTGACCGGTTTGATCAACACATCGACGATGTCTGCCCCCTCGGCAGCCTTGATCACTTCCTCACGGCCAAAAGCCGTCACCATGATCATGTGCGGCATATGATTGAGCGGCAGCTCCCTGAGCCGTCTGGCCGTTTCGTTGCCATCCATGCCCTCCATTTTCCAGTCAAGAAACACAATCTCGTAGGGCACGCCCTGGGCCTCGGCACGGTCCACGGCGCCGATGGCCTCCTGCCCGGACGCGACCTGATCAACCTTGAAGCTCATGCCGACAAGCAGATCGCCCAGCATCTGGCAGGCATTCTCGTTGTCATCGACCACTAACACCCGTTTACCCTGTAAGTCGGTCGACAGCGCCAGCTGGCGCGGCTGGCCAACGCCTCTGCCGAGGCGGGCCGTGAACCAGA
>DMAT01000240.1 GCA_003451635.1 Syntrophus sp. (in: bacteria)
CCGCTCCCGTGAAGGCCCCTTTCTCATGACCGAATAGTTCCGATTCGAGAAGGGTTTCCGTGATGGCGGCGCAGTTGATCTTTACAAACGGACCCTCCCGGCGCCGGCTGTTGAAATGGATGGCCCCGGCGATCATTTCCTTCCCCGTTCCCGATTCGCCGGTAATGAGAACCGTCGCCTCCGAAGGGGCGACCTGGGCGACCGTATCGAGGAGCCTCACCATGACGGGGGCGCTGCCGATAAGGTTCCGGCGGTCAAAGCGGCTGCCCAGGCTTTCTTTAAGCAGGGCGTTTTCCTCTTTGAGCTGCCGGTGTTCCATGGCCCGCTCCATTTTGAGGCGCAGCTCATCAAAATCGAGGGGTTTCTGCAAATAATCGTAGGCCCCCTTCTTGACTGCCTCCACCGCCGTCTCCAGGGAGGCGTGGGCCGTCATGATAATCACGGGAATGGCGGGATTAAACGCCTTGATCTCGACCAAGGCCTCCAGGCCGGAAACCTTGAGCATCCGGATATCCATTAGGATCAGATCAAAGGGCTGGTTGTGAACGGCGGCGATGGCCGTTTCGCCGTCATCGGCCTCATGGATCAGATATCCCCGGCCGGACAGCAGGGTTCTCAGCATGGTGCGGTGGGCCCGGTCATCGTCCACCACGAGGATGGTTTGTTTTGTTTTCATGATTTCCTCTACAATATTTCTCGGGGCAGCAGGATCGCCGCCCGCGTTCCCTGCCCCGGTTCGCTTTCCAGCTTTATCTCCCCATGATGGGCCGTTAAGATCTTCTGGACGATGGCCATGCCGAGACCGGTTCCCGACGGTTTCGTTGTGAAGTAGGGATCGAAGATGCGCCCCAGGTCATCCTTGGCGATACCGGTCCCGGTGTCGATGATTTCGATGCGCAGCCATTGTTCGTTGACCGGTTCGGTCTTGACGGTGAGGACGCCTCCCTTATCCATCGCACCCAGGGCGTTGAGAAAGATATTGAGGAATACCTGCTTCATTTTGTCATTATCGAAGGATATATCAGGCAGGGCCGTCATTTCCGTTCGCAGGATAATTTCCTTTTCTCCCATTTCTCCGGCGATGATTTTCAGGACATCTTCGACGAGGGCGGCTATGGAGCCTTTTTCGAGATGCAGGGTCGTGGGACGGGCGAATTCCAGAAGTTGTCCGATTACCCGGTTGAGCCGTTCCACCTCGCCGATCATGATTTCCGCAGTTTCCAGGTCCGCCGGCACCTCCCGGTATCTTTCCTTGAAGTAGGTGGCAAAGCCCTTGATGNNCACGCCGGCGGCGAGGCTTCCCAAGGCGGCCAGGTGCCGGGTGCGGGCGATCTCACCTTTCAGGGCCTGGAGATCGGAAATGTCCCGGAATAAAATAACGACCCCGAGGATCTCTCCCTGGGGGTCCTGTAAGCGGGAGGCGATAATCTCCAGGGGAACCGTCCGTCCGTTCCGCAGGGGGCATTCCATTTCTTCAGCGATAAATCCCTGTCCTTTGGCAAGGCTGCCGATGATTTCGAGGCAGGCCGGCGGCAGGATTACGGCTGCTGCCCGCTCCCTGGCCTCGTTTACGGGGATCGCCAGAATAGCGGAAGCGGTCTTGTTGAAGGCGATGATATTTCCGTGGGGGTTGATCACTACCAGTCCCATGGGCATGTTTTCCATCAGGTGATCGGAGAAGGCCTGAACCCGGGACAGGGATTGCCTGGTAGTTTTATAGCCCTGGGCCAGAAGGAGAGAGATGACGCCAGAAAGGCCCACGCCGATGAGCACCACGGCCATCCAAATTGTATGTTCCTCGTCGGCCTTGCGGGCGGCAAGTATGGGACCCATGTCCATGCCCACAAAGATTACGAATCCCGGGGAGGGGGCATGGTTTTCTCTCCCCTCCCAGACGGTAAAGGGTTGCGGTGTGGGGGAGAAGCGGCGGTAAACCTCAAAGGTGTCGGCGCCGTCCGTATTGGCGACCTGCCGCCACTGGATAGTTTTTGTTGTTGCGAGACCCTTGAGATCAAGATCGGTTCCGTAGAAGTCGCCGATCCGATAGGGATCGCTGTCGGCCAGGATCGTCCCGGCGGCATCGGTGATGATGAAGTAATCAATGCCCGGCTGCTGTGCCGTTTCGATGAGCAATTTCTGAAGTTGCCAGGCGTCCCATCGTAACCCGGCGCCGGTCCGCGCCCCCGCCTCGAAGGAGCGAATCAGGGCCTCCCCTTTTTCGAGGAGAAGGCGCGTTGTTTCCGTCTTCTGCCGGTTGAGGCTTTGCATGGTCATTACGGCAAAAAGTGGGATCAGCAGGATCACCGCCCCGATGATGATCCACGGAGGGATAAGGGCCCACGACCAGCGGGGCTTCATGGATTGTTTCACTTTCATGATTGGCGGCTCCGTAAATAGTGAAGGCGGATACTTTTTAGGCAACTGGATACCATAATTGGATACTTTTTAGCCAGTTTTTTCGGTTTCTAAGCATCAAGGATAATAATGAAGAGATACGACAATCAATATATACTGTTTAATCGAGCAGTTACGAATTATTTGCGAGTATGGCACAGTCGTTGCTCAATGTATCTGCAAAGAGATAAAGAGGCCTGAAAAGGAAAGAAGTCAGAAATAACGAGAGATCAATAAATGAATTGAAAGGGGAAAGGTTATGAAAAAGGTAGTTTTAACACTTATGGCGATCCTGGTGATTGCGGCCTTCACGACAAGTTCCTTCGCCTAGGGCTGGGGACAGGGTATGCGGGGTGGTAGGGGGCCTGGTTATGGTAACTGCCAGAGCGGNGATTTGCATGGCTTGGCCGCTCTGAACCTGACGGCGGATCAGGAAGCAAAGATAAAGACCTTGCGCGATGCCCAGTTGACGGAAGCAAAACCGCTTCAGGACAAGATGTTCAGCAAGCGCGGCGAATTGAAGCTTCTGTGGCTGCAGCAGAATCCCAATCAGCAAAAGATTGTAGCCGTACAAAAGGAAATCCGGAGCCTTCGGGACCAGTTACAGGATAAGCAGACGAATCATCGTCTGGCGGTCCTAAAAGTTCTCACCCCGGAGCAACAGACCAAGGTCCAGGCCTTTGGCGCGGGAAGAGGTTTTGCCCACGGCAGAGGTTTCGGCGCCGGCCCCGGCGGCGGATGCGGCGGCTATGGGCCCGGCCCCAGAGGCAACTGATAAAAGAGATAGTCAAAAATAGAGCAATGGAAAACCCCGGGGTAGAAAATGTCCCGGGGTTTTTTTATGGCCTCCCCGTCGTATCCCGAAGGATCAGGACGCAAAAATAGAGCCCATGGCTTATTGGGATGAATTGAGGTTGCAAAACCTTATTTGTCAGGCATTCCCCCCTTTTATTGGCATTAAATCCGTTTATGATGGTTAATAAGCTATATATATGATAAGTAAAAAATAATAATAGATTGAACAAGAAAAAGATAAAAAAATCATGAATTTGCCCTTGACACAAGCCTTTTGCTCTTTTATAATGCGCCGCAAGAAAGTAATAAGTATTTATGAATAAGGTTGGATCGTAAAGGGCGGTTGTAAACAAAACAAAAGGAGGAAGGACATGAACAAGGGAGATCTGGTAAACGCGGTGGTAGCGGTTGTAGGGAAGAAAAAAACGGCGGAAGAAGCGGTAAATTGCGTTCTTGAGGCCATTACTGGGGCCTTGAAAAAGGAAGAGTCTGTTACTCTGGTTGGTTTCGGAACCTTTAAGGTCACGAAAAGGGCAGCCCGGACCGGCAGAAATCCCCAGACTGGCAAGGCCATCAAGATCAAGGCCAAGAAAGTTCCCAAGTTTGCTGCCGGCAAGAAACTGCGGGACGCTGTAGCGGCGGCGAAGAAGTAGTTACGCCTTTAAATTTTCAGGAAAAGCCTCCGGCATTGATTGTGTTGGGGGCTTTTTTATTTGCTTTCCTTACACAACCAAGGCATCCATGAAAGAAACAATTTATTCCGACCTTGAGACGGCCCCGGTGATGAAAATCAACAAGTTAACGTTGAAATTCTCGGGGGAATTAGCACCCCTTGAAGGTTCTTTTCAAAAGAGCTTTTACCTTGCCTCCCTCCCTCACATTCGCATTGCCATGATCTTGGGTGCTGTTTTCTATTCGTCATTCGGAATCCTGGATGCCATTCTGATGCCGGAGCAAAAATACGCCACCTGGTTCATCCGCTATGCCGTGGTCTGTCCGATGATATTTTTGACTTTCCTGACTACCTTCTTCAAGTCCTTTGAGAAGTATATGCAGCCTGTACTGGCGGGAGCGCTCATCGTATGTGGAGGGGGCATTATCTACATGATCATCATTGCCCCGCCGCCGGTCAATTATTCATATTATGCCGGCGTGTTGCTCGTTTTTATGTGGGGATACACCTTCATGCGCGTTTTTTTTCTATGGGCTTCCTTTGCCGGCTGGGTGCAGGTGCTGTTGTATGAAGCCGCTGCCATCTGGATCAATCCCACCCCCCTGGCCACTCTGATCAACAACAACTTCTTTTTCATCAGCGCCAATTTCATCGGCATGCTGGCATGTTATTCCATCGAATACCACGCCCGAAGAGATTTTTATATGTCCCATTTACTGGAACGGGAACGGGAAAAGGTACACAGGAACAACATGGAGTTGGAATGGCGGATTAACGAAAGGACCGCAGCGCTGATTGAAAGCAATAATTCTCTTGAGCAGGACATTTTGGAGCGCAAGCGAGCGGAGGCAGCCCTGCACGATAGTGAAGAGAGATTCCGCCTGTTGGCAGAGAATGCAAGGGATACGATCTGGACGATGGACATGGACCTCCGATACACTTATATGAGCCCCTATGTTAAGCAGATCCTCGATTATACCCCCGAAGAATACGTGGAAATACCGTTGAATGAGGTGATGACGCCGCCTTCCCTGGAAGCCTGCCTGCAACTCTTTGCGGAAGAAGTGGAGGTTGAAAAGAGCGGGCAAAAGGACCTGCTCCGCTCAAGGACTCTTGAAGTCGAACATATCAGCAGGGATGGGGGGAAAGTATGGGTTGAAATCAAGATGACCTTTGTCCGCGACTCGGAAGGCCAGGCAGTGGGTATTCTTGGATATACCCGGAATATCGCCGAACGCAAGCGGGCGGAGACGGAGAAGATTCATCTTGAGGAGCAGTTGCAGCAGGCCCAGAAACTGGAATCAATCGGGACATTGGCCGGGGGCATCGCCCATGACTTCAACAACCTCCTTATGGGGATTCAGGGATACGCCTCTCTGATGCTGCTGGATATCGATTCCTCTCATCCCCATTATGAGCAGCTGAAGCGCATTGAAGATCAGGTAAGAAGCGGAGCGGATTTAACAAAACAGTTGTTAGGGTTTGCCCGGGGCGGCCGCTATGAGGTGAAACCGACGAACATTAATGATATCATCAGGAAGGCCTCCTCCATGTTTGGCAGGGCAAAGAAGGAGATTGCCATGCATCAGCGCCTGGGCGATGGCCTCTGGACAATCAATGTGGACCGGGGACAGATGGAGCAGGTATTCATGAATCTGTTCGTGAATGCCTGGCAGGCAATGCCCGGGGGCGGGGAGATCTATCTGGAGACGGAGAACTTTACCATGGATGATGACCGAGCGCCTGCATATGCCGTCACGCCCGGTCAATACATCAAGATCTCCATGACCGACACCGGCACCGGGATGGACGAAAAAACCAGGGAACGGATCTTTGACCCCTTTTTCACGACAAAGGAAATGGGAAGAGGGACCGGACTGGGACTGGCGACGGTCTACGGGATCATCAAGGGTCACGGAGGCATGATCAATGTGTACAGCGAGCCCGGCCATGGAACAACGTTCACCATCTATTTGCCCGCTTCGGAGCGGGAAGTGGTTAAGGAACAGACGGCAACAGGGATCATCGTCAGGGGCAATGAATCGATCCTGCTGGTGGATGACGAAGAAACGGTAATGGAAGTAAACAAAGAGCTGCTGGAATCAATGGGGTACCGTGTTTATGCGACCAAAAGCGGCCAGGAGGCCATCGCCGTTTACATGGAGAAACAAAAGGAGATTGACTTAGTGATACTGGACATGATCATGCCGGGGATATCGGGGGGAGAGACATTCGATCGGCTCCGGGAGATCGCCCCCGGGATAAAAGTTCTTCTTTCCAGCGGGTACAGCATTAACGGCGAGGCACAGGAGATTCTGGACCGGGGCTGCAACGGGTTCATCCAGAAACCCTTTCAACTTTCCGAACTCTCCATCAAGGTCCGGAAGATGCTATAATAAAACATATCTTTCAAATGTTAATCTTCAGATCTTTTCTCTGCATATGGAATTCCCGAAGACTCACCTCAATTCACTGCTCATTATTTTTAACAACCAAGGAGGAGAAGTACAATGATCTATGTGATTGCAACATTGGAGCTGGCCGACGGCAGGCGTGATGATTATCTGAATGAATTCAAGAAGCTTATTCCCAAGGTGCGCGCCGAAGCGGGATGCCTTGAATACGGTCCGGCCCTCGATGTCCCTACGGACATCCCCGTCCAGGAACAGGTCAGCAAGAATGCCGTGACCATTATTGAACGCTGGTCCGATCTCCCGGCCTTGAAGGAACATCTGGTCGCCCCGCACATGAAAATTTATCGGGAAGCGGTCAAGACCTTGGTTGTGGGGATGAAAATCCGGATTCTCCAGCCCCTAGACGTGTGATGCCTTCCGGGTATCCCCTAATAGTGAACGGCGAAGGCGATATACTTACCGTCGTGACTCAGGCTGATGTCGATATCCGTCCTGTTTCCTTCGATGAAGACCCGGGGCGCTCCGTAGCCGTGGGGCGTTTCATCGCGGCGGATGTCGATATAATACGGGGAGGCTTTTGTAACGGACGCCAGATGATGGATCGCCGCCCGGCGCACGGCCGCGGAAGGATCAAAGGGACCATCCCTTCTCTCCTCCAGAACATGGACCGGATTGGCCGCCGGAGCGCCGCCATTACCGTTTCGCACGGCGGCGACACAGTGAACGCGGTGAGTTGACAACGTAAAGAAAGTATCCACGGGACCTGCCGGCGTCATAACCACCCCGCACTCCTGAATTGACACCGCATTGCCGTTTGTCTGCTTCAGAACGATGTGGGCCGCCTTTCCGGGCTCATCCCGATGGGCGTACGCCCGGTGTGCAAAGCTCAGCCCCGGTTTAAATTTGCTTACCGCCTTGAAAGCCGCTTCCTTCGCCGCCCAGAGCATCCAGAGGGTGGCATCGGGAGAGAGGGACCTATCAATCCGTTCCTGTTCCTCCGGAGTGAAGACGCGGGCAATGAAGCGCCGGTCCAGGCTTTTCCCGACGCTGTCCGAACTGGTCAAATCTACAATATCGTTGCCGATGCTGGTCAAAGTATTCCTCCTCCATTTGGGCCAGGCGTTGAACAATCTGCCCCGCCAGGTCCCGTTGGGCCCTTAGTCCCTGCCTATCCGGCATCCGGGGCAGAAAGGCATCCATGGTTATCGTGAATGTTTCGCCGCGATTGGGCATATCACTGTACAATTTTTGGGCGTCCCCCCGGAGATAAACGCAAAGGACCCGGCAATCAGGATGATCCTGGAGAAAACGGCCCACGCCGTAGGAGAAATTCTCCGTATCGACGCGCCCCGATCGGGAGCGCCTTCCTTCAGGAAATACCATGAGGATCTGTTGCCCCTCCAGGAGATAGTTGCATTTGGCAAGGGTTGCCTGCATCTCTTCCCGGTCGCCTCCCCGGCTGACGGGAATGCATTTCGCCAGATAACACAGGACGACCAGGAAAATATTCCGCTGGAAATTAGCCCGTTCCGGAAGATTCCAGGGGAGTCGGCTGTATTCCGTGATGTGCCTTCCCATGGACGTGAGGGCATAGATCAGGATCAGGGAATCGATCAGAGTGAGATGATTGCCGCAGATCAGCCAAGGCCCCTTGTGACCCTCCGTCAGCCCGGCCCACTGGCGGCGGATCTTGTCCAGATCCCTGACCCGGTAGCCCCGCCAGCTTCTCAGGAACAGAAAATACAGGGGCGCCAGCAGCCAGGAGGTCAGGGAACCCAGGGCGGTCTGAAGGCGGAGCTGAAATGCCGTCGCAGAGGTCATAGCTTCTTCTTGATCAGCTCCACGGCGTCGCCGATCGTGCGGATCTTGTCGGCCTCATCATCCTCAATAGTAATCCCGA
>DMAT01000237.1 GCA_003451635.1 Syntrophus sp. (in: bacteria)
AATTACGAATCTCCCCCCCTACAAACGAGCCGGCCTGGGAATCGGCCGTACCTTTCAGATCGTCCGACCCCTGACGGGCCTGAATCTCATTGAAAACGTCTCTACCGGCGTCCTTTACGGTCGCAAGAAGACGAACGGCGCCGGGGGGGCAAGGGAAAAGGCCATGGAGATCCTCGCCTTTACAGGCTTGACGGAGAAAGCCCGCCGCCTCCCCGGCGAACTGGTCCTGGAAGACCGCAAGCGCCTGGAAATCGCCCGTGCTCTGGCCCTCAATCCGGAAGTCCTCCTCCTCGATGAGGTCTTTGCAGGACTGAATCCGACGGAAATCAGCAGCGCCATTGAGTTGACCTTCCGGATCCGTGATACTTACGGAACGACGATTTTCATGATCGAACATGTGATGAGGGCCATTATGTGCACCTGCAGCCGCATCATGGTGCTTAATTTCGGAAACAAGATCACCGAAGGACCGCCGGAAGAGGTAGCCAATCACCCGGAGGTCATCTCCGCCTATCTGGGAGCCGCTTATGCTGCGTGTTGACAATCTAACCGTCTGTTACGGCCAGATGCAGGCCCTGCGCGGCGTGTCCATGGAGGTGTCACCGGGGGAGATGGTAGCCCTGATCGGCGGCAACGGCGCCGGCAAGACAACCCTCCTAAATACCATCTCCGGATTGATTACCCCGGCAGGGGGCAGCCTGAGTTGGGAGGGCCGACCTCTGAATGGTCTTACCCCGGACATGATCTGCCGGCAGGGAATCGTTCAGGTCCCCGAGGGTCGCAAGCTGTTTCCCGCCATGACAGTGGAAGAGAATCTGATCATGGGGGCTTATCTGCCTGCGGTCCGGAAGCAGAGCCGGGAGTCCCTCCGTAAGGTATATGATATTTTCCCCCGCCTGGCCGACCGGCGCCGCCAGTTGGCGGGCAGCATGTCCGGAGGGGAACAGCAGATGGCGGCCCTGGGAAGGGCCTTGATGGCCCGGCCCCGTCTCCTCATGCTTGATGAACCTTCCCTGGGTCTGTCTCCCAAGGCGGCGGCGGAAATATTCGGCACCATCAAGGTATTAAACAAGGAAGGGCTGTCGGTACTGTTAGTGTCCCAGGAAGTACTGGAAACCCTGGCAATCACCGCCCACGGGTATGTCCTGGAAAATGGGGTTGTGGCCCTGAAAGGCCCATCTTCAGAGCTCCGGGAGGACCCGAAGGTCAAAACGTCCTATTTGGGACTCTAAATTTTGAAAGGAGGCTACATAATGAAAGGAAAACGGATGAAAGGATTCTCTTTGCTTATGACCATCGCCGTGCTTTGCGGACTCATGCTGACAGTCCCCGCCGCGGCAATTGGAGCGGGCAAACCCATCGTCATCGGCGGCTCCCTCCCCCTGACGGGTGAGTTCGCCGAAACGGGTCAGTGGATCGAACGGGGGATGCGATACTGGGCGGAAGGAATCAACGCCAAGGGGGGCCTTCTGGGACGCCCCGTGGAATTCAAGATTTACGACGATCAGTCCAATGTGGGCAAGGCCGTAACCTTTGCCGAAAAGGCCATTACCGTGGATAAGGTCGATCTCCTCTTCGGCGGCTATCCCGGCACTGCGGCCCGGGCGGTCATGCCCGTGGCGGAGAAGCACAAGGTCGTCTATGTATCCATGGGCGGCCATATGAAGAGCTTTCAACAGGGTTATACCTATTCCTTCGGCGCCCCGCCCCTGATGGGCGAGTGGTGGTACGAAGGCTTCTTCCAGTGGCTGGCCACTGTCCCCGCGAACCAGCGTCCGAAAAGGGCCGCCGTTTACACTATCAACAATCCCGTCGGCCTCGCCCTTCAGGACTCCATCGACCGTTGGACGAAAAAGCTCAATATCCAGGTGGCAATCAATGAAAAATACAATTCCCCCCTTGCCGACGCTACATCCATGATCGTCAAGGCCAAACAAATGAACTGCGACATCATCTTCGCCAACGGTTTCTTTCCCGACGGGGTCACGACGATGAAGGCCGCCAAAGCCCTCGACTACAATCCCAAGGCCATCGTCCAGGGAATCGGGTCCGTGGTGCCCGCCTGGATCAAGGAACTCGGGGGGGACGGGGACTTTGTCTTTTCCGGCACCTCGCTTTACAACAAGCTGAATTATCCGGGTAACGATAAGATCAACGCCTATGTGAAGACAAAGTACAACCTCGATGGCTATCCCCTCTACTTCGGGTTTGGTTATGCATGGATGCAGACCATCGAGCAGGCCGTGAAAGGAGCCAAGAGCCTGGATCAGACGAAGATCCGCGACTGGCTGAAGACGCACAAGGTAGATACCATCGCCGGCCCCATGACCTTTGACAAAAAAGGCCTGCCGGCGCCGATCAACTTCTGCACCCAGATCATCAACGGCAAGGTGGAGTTGATCTGGCCGAAGAACATCCGGACCAAGGAACCGGTCTATCCGAAGCCGGCCTGGAAGAAGTAGCGTGGACGCCGTTTTAATAATTCAGTCTCTGATCAGCGGCATCATGATGGGTATGGTGTATGCGCTCCTCAGCGTCGGCTTTTCTCTGACCTGGGGAGTCATGCACGTCATCCACATCTCCCATGCCGCCTTCGGACTCCTCGGGGCCTACCTGGCCTATAGCCTGTTACAGTATTTCGGCATGGACCCCGTCGTTTCGGCGGCGGTGTCCGTGCCGCTGCTGTTCCTCCTGGCCTGCGGAATCTATCAACTCCTCATCAGGCCCATCACCAGGGCCAAGGAGGTCATTGTGGCGTCGATGATCCTCACCTTCGGTCTGGCCATTATCCTGGAAAACGTCATGGTCCTTATCTGGAAGGCCGATCCCCGCGTGCTGACGCCGACCTACGCCAGCGGCGCCCTGATCGTGGGACCCTTCTATTTTCAGTATCCCCACCTCGTGGGCTTCGGTTTGTCCATCCTGGGGATAACCGCAATCTATCTGTTTCTGAAGAAAACCTACACGGGCATGGCCGTCCGGGCCGCCTGGCAGCAGCCCGAGGCCGCCCAGCTCTACGGCGTCAATCTTTACCGGATCAGCATGATCACCTTCGCCCTGGCCGTCTCTACGGCCGGGGCCGGGGGCATCAGCCTGGCTCTCCTCAATTCCTTTGAGCCCCACTCCCACAATCTCTGGCTCATCTATCTATTTTTAGTCGTTATCGTAGGGGGAGTTGGGAATGTTATCGGCACGGCCCTGGCAGGACTCATCATCGGGGTAATCACGGGACTCTCCATGGCCTTTCTCCCCTACCAGTGGGTAAATCTGGTTACCTTCGGGCTCCTGATGATCTTTCTCATCTTCCGGCCCCACGGCCTGTTTAAGCAGGGGGTATAAAAATGCAGAAATACCGCCTGGTCGCAATTGCAATCCTCATCGTGATGCTCGCCGCCTTCCCATTCCTCAAACCCGAGGTCTATTACCTTTCCTTCATGTTTTCCCTTTTCATGTACGTGGTCCTCGCCTCCTCCTGGAATTTCATCGGCGGCTATGCCGGCTACCTGTCCTTCGGCCACGCCGCCTTCTTCGGGATCGGCGCCTTTGCCACGGCGAAAGCGGCATCGATGTTCGAATTGACGCCCCTCCTGACCATCCTGGCCTCGATTCCGGCCGGGGCGCTGGCGGCACTGGTCGCCCTGATCGTCGGCTATCCGTGTCTTAAAATCCGTGGTCCCTACTTCTCCGTCGTGACAATTTGCTTTGCCTTCGTCGTGGAGCTGACCGTGAAGAACGTCGAGTTTTTTGGCGGGGCGGAGGGGATCTGGCTGAAGTTCATGGACATCCCGGAAAAACTCTCCCGCTCCATCCTCTACGAAGTCATGCTCCTCCTCATGGTCGTCACCCTCGGCGTCGCCTGGTGGCTCGGCCGTTCGCGGCTCGGCGCCGGGCTGAGAGCCATCCGGTCCGATGAAGAAGTCGCCGAAACCATGGCCATCCCGACGGCGAAAATCAAGATCCAGGCCTTCATCCTCTCCGCCTTTTTCCCCGGGATTGCCGGGGGCCTCTTCGCCTATTACCTTACCTATATCCACGCCGACGTTGTCTTCAACATCAACATCTCCATTCTCATCGTCCTCATGGCCATGTTCGGGGGCGGGGGCACCTGGCTGGGACCGATCATCGGGGCCGTCATCCTGACCGTCGTCAACGAAGGCCTCTCAACCTTCGCCCAAGCGGAAATCGCCAGGATCATCTACGGCGCCCTCTTCATCGTCGTCACGATTTTCATGCCCAACGGCATCATTGATTTTTTCAGAAAAAAAGGCGGCGGCTAATCATCATTCAGTATTTCTATTGACAACTCCCGGCAAATCAGGATAGTCCTGACGGCAGATCGTCGCATCATCTATTATCATTTTAAAAAACGCTATGGAAACAT
>DMAT01000299.1 GCA_003451635.1 Syntrophus sp. (in: bacteria)
GGTGGGAACCGTCACACATCTCCCAGATGCGTCCCGCCATGGGATTGAGCTTTAGGATATCCGTCTGCTGTGACCGGGAATAAAGAACTGTTTCCTCTCCCTGCATTTTTGATACAATGTCCTGATTTCTCGCCGGTGTCGCATTAATAGCGACACGATAACGAAGCTGATGCCACAGGTTCCACAGAAAACCGTTTTCACTCGCTAAAAAAGAACCGCCCGTGGCGAGCAGCGCTGCGCCCGCTACAATCTTGAAAAGAGACCTTCTCCGGATGTCCATCATTGCCCCTCCTTTCATAAAGAATCTCTGATGAGTGAGAGTCGAAACGATACCTTATGGCGATTCGCCGGTCAAGCTGTTTATGGTCGCTACCATTAAGTGCGTGTTACCTCTGGCAGTCGGCCGCCCTGTGATAAGAATTGGCGGAGACAGGCATCGGGAGAGGGATGGTCAATTTCACCGGTGAGGCTGTAAGCGATAGCCGGACAGTTACCGGTGCAATAGGAGGTATAGGGGCAATTTTGGCAAAAGGGGAAATCTTCAAGGGATATTCGGGAGCGCTTCCTCATGCTTTGCAGTGACGGATGGTGACGCCAGATCTCACCCAGATCATCCTGGTTGATCCGGCCCAGGCTCAGATGACATAACTGGGAACAGGGAACAATGACACCATCGGCGCGAACGGCACGGGTCTGCATGGGACCGCTGCACCCCGTAAGAAATCCACGCCCTGCCGGCCGTTCCCGGTTTTCACGCCGTGAATCTTCCATTTCCAGCCAGAACTGTGCATCTGCCAGTGGTCCTGCCGACGCATTAATCCGTCCTTCATACCGGGCTGCAAGGGTAAGCAGGGTTTCCATGGCCAGAGAGTGTTCGTCAACGGTAAGTTGAGTCTGTGCGGCGTTTTTCCGGCATAATCCCATATGGGAGGCTGCATTGGTGGAAAAGGACGGCAGTTGAAGGTCATCCAGGAGAAATCCGGCAATGGCATCAAGTTCGTGGACATTTTTCCTGTGGATGGTAACGCGAACCGATACGGGCAACTTGTTTGTCTGCAGGAGTGAATACCGCGAATCGCCTTCATGAAGTTGCCTTCTCCACGAAAGGCGTCGTGGGTAGTTTCAATGGCCCCGTCGATGGATACCTGGACGAGATCGCAGCGACGGGTTGTGGCCAGAAAAGCGGCCATTTCATTATCGATCAGGGTGCCGTTGCTGAGAATGGTGAAACGCATGCGATTGGCCACGATAGCCTGAATAATAGTTCGGAGGTCGGGGCGGCTGAATGGTTCCCCACCGGAAAGGGTTATTTTCATGGTGTTGCAGCGACCCAATTCGGCGAAAAACTGAAGCCAGGATTCCAAAGGGAGATCCTCTTTTATATCTCCGGGACCTGAAAAATGG
Source organism: Syntrophus sp. (in: bacteria) (assembly GCA_003451635.1). Classification (GTDB taxonomy): domain Bacteria; phylum Desulfobacterota; class Syntrophia; order Syntrophales; family UBA8958; genus UBA8958. The sequence goes on from DMAT01000299.1 coordinate 1,405, forward strand.
CTGCAATAGGCGCAGCGGAGATTACAGAAACTTGTAATCTCGATATCAACATTGCGGGGAGTTTTCATCACCTGCGTAGCCATGAGATCCTTATTTGACATCGTAGCTGGCCAGCCCGAGATCGACCGCGGTTATTACAAAATTATTGATGTGACTGATCACCTCGGAAGGAACCGCTTCGGCCTTTTCGCGGACAATATCTGCAATATCATCTATGGAATGAAGACCGTCGAGTTGTTTCCAGACTAGGACGCCGATCGGGTTGACGCCGAAAGTATTTCCCGTTTCCGGGTCGAACAGGATGGCCCGGTCGTCGAATTCTTCACGAAGGATTACAAGGGGATTGGCAATTACGGCCCTTTTATTATGTTGGTTCATGTTCGGGATTATAGATTGCAGAGGAGCGACTGTCAATCTGAAAAGACTACCCAAGAAGACTACAGGGAATCCCTGACAACCTTTACAATCAGCGGTTCATCTATTTCCTGGGCCTTCAGGCTAAATCCGATCAACAGCGATAAGTCACAAACATTGTTTATCTTTCGTGGAATACCACCGGAGTATTGATAAATGGCATCATACGCCTTTTCCGTAAATATCTCGCGATTACAACCTGTCTTGCTCAGGCGGAAACGGATATAATTGGCCGTTTCTGACTTCGTCAGTGGATTGAGGTGGTACCTGATGGCGATGCGTTGATCAAGCTGTTTATATTCACGAATCATATCGCGTAGCTCCGGCTGGCCAATGAGGAGGAAAGTCATCAGAAACCGGTCGTTCATTTGGAAGTTCAGCAAGAGGCGGATCTCTTCAAAGGTCTCACCGAAAATGAGCTGGGCTTCATCAATAATCAACAGGGTGCTCTTTCCCTTGTTCAGGTTTTCCAGCAGGTGGTTATTGAGGATAACGAGCAGATCGGTTTTGGAATTTGAATCTGAATCGAGCCCCAATTGATAATGAACCTCTTTGATAAAATCAAGAGCGTTAAGGGAGGGATTCGTGATGAGACCGATGTCAAATTCCTTCTCGGGAAGCTGCTGTATGAAGACCCTGCTCAAGGTTGTTTTCCCGCTGCCGATTTCACCGGTCAGGAGCGCGGCGCCCTTCATCCTTTTAACGGCATACAGGAGGCGGACAAGGGCCTCTTCGTGTTCCGGAGAATAGTACATGAAATCCGGATCGGGGACGTTCTCAAAGGGATACTTATTGACCTTCCAGTAATCTAGATACATTTCATCATTCCGTCAATGGCCATGTAAATTTCTGAAAAACAGAACCGATAATTATAAACCGACTGCCGATACGGATCACGTATGTCTTGGTTTATACCATCATAATCTTGGGCAAAAGATTTCAGGAGGCGAATCTTTTCCTCATATTGAGGATAGTCGCCGATAAGCCTCTGCCGATGAGCGTTTTCCATCACCACAATCCAGTCTGCCTTTTCCAGCATTCCTTCCGAGACTAATCTTGACACATGGGAAAGACTATCATAGCCGTGCGCCGCCAGCATTTTTATCGCTGCCGGATCGCCTTCAGTGCCTTGCATGTCGATCATTCCGGCGGAAGAAACGACGACATCGCTTCTCTTGATCTTTGCCAATCTTTTTTTCAAGATTCTCTCTGCCATAAAACTCCGGACGATATTTGCCGTGCATAAAAATAAGACCGTCATTCAACCTCGGGCATGATACAATAATGAAGGCGAAATATTCAAGGTATTATCGGAGCAAAAACTCATTAGTCTATCCCAAGCAATTATCTGAGGGTAACCAGAAGCATCCGCTTTCCTTCCAGGGTCAGCCGGGCCAGTTTCATCTCGAAGAATTGCGACGCCGATTTTTCTTGTGGGCGCAGGAGCTGAACATAGGATTGCTTGGTAATGCCAATCCATGCCTCATGAAGCTCCCCGATGAAGGTCTCCCGTTCCTTGTCCGGCAGATAATCGCTCATGTTGGCGCCGATCATCTCATTGCGGGAGAGCTTCATATATTCAAGAACCCGCTCGGTGATGCCGCAAATCTGTCCTTTCCGGTCCACGAGAAATGCGAATTCTTCCTTGAAAAGATGTTTTCTCAGCTTATCAAGGTTGTTTTTCATGTTAGTATAGGCTGCGCCTAATTGAATATTGGCCTCTTCGAGCTTGCTGTTAAGGTTCAGAAGGTTATTTTCCGCTTGTTTGCGATCAGAAATATCCCGGCCTACGGCCTGATATTCCATGAACGCTCCCTGATCATCATAGATTGCCCGGCAGCTCCAATGCTGCCACAATTCCTCTCCTTCGGGCAATATCACGCGGTTTTCGTAAGATATGACGGGGCTATCCGGTTTTATAGCACTAAGAAGTTCTTCGATATGGCCGCGATCTTCGTCCGGTACAAAAGAAAGAAAATGTCTGCCAATCAACTCACGACGTTTATAACAGAAAAAGCGATAGTAAGCATCGTTGATAAAAGTCAAGGTGCCGTCCTGGTCAAAACGACAAATGAACTCCGTTTGATCTTCAATAACAGCTCGGTATTTTTCTGCTTCATTGCGAATCATCATTTCCGAGTGCTCCAGTCTTTCAAGCATCTTATTGATGTCATTGGTAAGGTTTGCCAACTCGTCTCGCCCATCTACTTGAATCCTTTTTTTTGTATTTCCATCGGATTCAATGGATCTGACGTCATGACTGATCTTCAAAAGCCTGCGGAGAACCAACTTTTCCAGGAGCATGACCGAGACCATCGTGAAGACAAGGGCGGCAAATAGAACGAAGATAGCACCATAACCGGCTATGTCCTGGAGTCCCCCCAGCAGAAAACGGTAATAGGCTATGAGGAGGACAATCGTTAGACCGAAGAAGGTAAAGCCTACAATGAGGAGTATTTTTTTTCGAAGGGTCATATTTTCTAAACTCAAAAAATAGTATTTACTACATACGGTGTGTTAATATTTTAAATGTCAAGGAAAATCAAGGATTAAATCAAAGCACGCGCCTTTGCAGGCCGCATGCATGGAGCACAGTGGCGGCGATTTCCTCCACAGATACAGTGGTAATGTTAATGTGTGGTATGTGTTCAGAAAGAAAAAGCGATTCGGCGGCGGCGATTTCCACCT
>DMAT01000029.1 GCA_003451635.1 Syntrophus sp. (in: bacteria)
AACGGTGTGAAGAATAAAAATAAATAACTCATCAATTTCACTCTTAATCCATCCTGGCAAAGCATAATGTAACGGTGGGCATATAAACAATCCCAGGGAAGGTGTCAATAATAATATGTCTCAAGTATATGGGGTCCCTTGAAATGATTACGAAAAACTCGCCCCTTGACACCCAAGGCCCTTCTTCCTATACTCAGTCTGCGAACAATAAATTCCAGGTTAAATAAAAAAATGGACAAAGAACAATGTCTTATCATGTTTGTCAAATACCCGGAAAAGGGGAAGGTTAAATCCCGGCTTAGCCAATATTGGGATGAGGACATGATTGTCCGTCTCTACCGTGCCTTCATCGAGGACCTGCTGGCGAGGCTTTCGAGTGGCGACTACCGGTTCCGGATCGCTTATCATCCCCGGGAAAGAAAAAACGATTTCCGTAAAGATTTTGGAAATACTTATTCATATATGCCCCAGACAGGTGCTGGTCTTGGTAAAAAAATGCATAACGCCTTCACCCGATGCTTTTCTGACGGATTTAGTTCCGTTGTCATTATCGGGAGCGATAGTCCCGATCTTCCGCCCCAGATCATCAAAGAAGCCTTCCAGGCTTTGGAAAAGAGGGACGCCGTCATAGGTCCTTCCTGTGATGGGGGATATTACCTGATAGGCTTTTGCAGAGAATCATTCACCCCCGAGGCCTTCGAGGGAATAGCGTGGGGTACGGACAGCGTCTGCAAAATGACAATGGGGATCCTTGAAAGCGCAGGAAACAGAGTCCATGTCCTTCCCGCCTGGAGAGATATTGACCGGCCGGAGGATGTCGTCGCCCTTATCAATGACAGCGAGAAAACGGGATTTACCGGCTCAAAAACCATATCCTTCCTGCAGGATTACGGCGTTGCTAAACACTGCTGATGACTCCTCACTTTTCAATTATCATTCCTGTCATCCATGAAGAAGGTTTTATCAATGCGACTATTGATCACCTTGAAACTCTCGATGCGTCTGCATCAATGGAGATTATCGTTGTGGATGGAGACGGGTCGGGGAAAACGATCGGGGCTATCCGGAATGGAAATGTCAGAACCGCCGTCGGTGAAAAAGGACGGGGGAACCAGATGAACAGGGGCGCCGCCATGGCGGAGGGCGATATTGTCGTCTTTCTCCATGCCGATACCCGCCTTCCCACCGATGCCTTTGCCCTCATGGAAGGAGCGTTAAGGGATCCCGGCTGCCGGGCCGGGGCCTTCGATCTGTCCATTGACTCCGGCCGGCCCATTTACCGGCTGATCGCCAGAACCGCCTCTTTCCGCTCCCGCCTAACCCGCATTCCTTACAGAGATCAGGCGCACTTCTTCCGCAGGGTTTATTTCAATGAGATCGATGGCTTCGCAAACATTCCCCTCATGGAGGATGTAGAAATCATGCGGCGCATCAAGCAACGGGGGGGGAGGATTGCCATTATTAATCGGTGTGTTACGGCATCAGCCCGCCGTTGGGAAAAGGAAGGCATCCTCTTGTGTACGCTCCGCAACTGGTTGTTGATATGCCTCTACTTTTCAGGCGTTTCTCCGGAGCGTCTCTCCAAATTCTACACGTAAGAAGGATTCCTGGCCATGATCATGAGCATGATCCCTGTCAACAATTAGGAGGTCTCATCCCTGTATACTTATTACCCGTCTTGATAGCAACAGCGGATACATTTTATCCGTATTGTCATAAAAAAAACCGCAATACACCGCCATACATTTTATTGTTTAAGTTATATTAGCATGTTAGGAGACAAGCGTGTGTTGGCGTATCCCTTGCAATCAACATATGTATACCCTAATGAGGAGCACGGCGTTTCAAACAATTGATGGCTCCAATGGACTCCTCAAAACATGATATAAAGTTCGGAATATCTGTGTAATGATCGGTGCCGATTATGAAATCAATAAATAGAATTGAATATTTTCTACTTCTCATACCCGCGATTGCCATTATTTTCTTAATGCCGGTTATGACTAATGCCGAGCAGCGAGTTGTTGTGAAAGAGTACACATATAAGGCGAGTGATATTGATAGTAAAATTTCAAGCAGGGCCATTGCTCTTGAACAGGTTAAAAGATCAATACTAGAAGAGGTAGGAACTTTTGTCCACGTAAAGACAGAAGTTATTAACTATCAACTCGAGTCTGATCAGATTAAATCTTTAACAGCAGGCATCGTGGGAATTAAAATACTCGATGAGACATGGGATGGTGAATCATATTACATAAGAGCAGAAGCAACGGTCGATAATGATAACATTGCCAACGATATCAATGCTCTTTTACAAAACCAGAATCAGGTTGCAGAGATTGAAAGTATCAATAAGAAGGTTGGCGAACTTTTGGATGAGATTGAGAAACTGAAAGCTGATATTCAAAATATGCCTGACCAGTCAAGTCAGAAACAAGAATATATCGCTCGCTACGATGATTCAATCAATCAACTAAGGAGCATGGAGCTAGTTCAAGATAGTTACGTGGATATCAATTCCGGCAACTACGAGACTGCCATGAGTTCACTTAGCAGCGCCTACGTCCTCAGTCCGATTGTAGTTGGCCCTACGGTGTATATAGCCAGAAGTATTGTGTACGCCAGACAAAATCAATATCAACAAGCATTTAGCAATCTTGATAGATCATTACGCTTAAATCCAAATATAGCCCATAGAGTGGCGCTAAACAGAGCATTTGTTTATGAAAGATCTGGAAATAAGGAGAAGGCGTTAATTGAGATCAATAAAGCAATTCTCGCGAATCCTCGATTTGTTCCAGCATATCATCAGCGATCTTCCGCATATAAACAGCAGGGATATCTGGAAAAATCACGCGAAAACACAATGCTGGCAGCAAAAATTCAAAAACAGCAACGGCAGCAAATAGCAAATATCGAGATGAAGAGACAAGAAATAATTAAAGAAACAAAAGAAAGAGGGGAAAGGATAAGGCAGCAGCAGGACGTACAACGAGAGCAGGAAAGGCAACAAAAGGCAAGGACACAAGAGAAGAGACAAGAAAAGATCATGCAGCGAGAAGCGAAACAACAGTCGGAAAAATCACAACAACAGCAGGTGAGACAGAAACAATTGCAAAGAAAGCAAGAATCAAGGCAACAGCAGACGAAACAGCAGCAAGCAATACAGCACGAGTCAAGGCAGAATCAAAAAGCGACACAACAGGTAAAGCAGCATCGGCAACAAAGAACGCAAGAGTCAAAGCAACCTCAAAACAAGCAAGAGACAAGGCAACAGCATCAAGGGCAAGGATATAGAAGGTGAGAAACTTAATTATGAAAAAGGTTTAGCGATCTTGAAGACCTTTTTCATGAATTTAAATGATCCCGGCGACAACCAGTCCCGACAGCACTGACATCAGGGCCAGGAGCAGGGCGGCAAATCCGGTCCGTCGGTGCCAGAGGCGGAACTGCTGGATTTTTGAGCGGATTTTAAATTGCAGATGTCCCAGGGTGGGCGCGGTAATCGCACAAAGAAACGTTGCCAGGCCCAACCAGGCGTGTGGGACCTTGAATTGTCCGTCCCCGGATAGGGAAACCATGACGACGGCGGCTGCGACGCCGGCGCTAAGGCACACCGCTCCGGTAATTCCCGCGGCGCGATGGATCTTCAGCCACCAGCGCTTCTGCCGCAAGAATCTGGCGATGCCGACCCCTGCGGTCATTGCCAGCAATCCTGCGGTCATGAAAAAGACATGGATATAGAAGGTTGACATTTCCTCTCACTCTTATTGTCAGAGTTATGTTCGATTATTTGGGAGTTTTGCTTGTATCCTTCCCAACGGTGATTTTTTCGGATGTGGAACCGAACCTGCTGCACGAGGCCTTAACGTCCAGGGTATCGCCGTTGACTGCATCAATCTTGTAGGTGTAGGTAAATGTTTCCGAAGGCTGGCTTTTGTAATCCTGGGTCACCATGACCGTTCCGTTCTTCTTGATTACTACCCTATCGATATAGTGGCCCTCCGAGAAGCGCGTGTGGGTGACCGTAACACTAAGTATCTTGGTCGCTTCGTCGTAGGCCAGCAGGACCTTTTGCGGGGCGTGGGCGTTGACTGCGGTCGGACAGAGATAGGTCAGGGCGAAAATGGTGAATATTCCAACCAAAGATAAAATGACGGCGCGTTTTGCTTTTTCTTGCATTGTTTATCCTCCCTTAATTTTACTGGCTCATATTTATCAAGTTTTTAAAGACAGAAGCTTAAATTTGAGAGATCGGCGCCGTCGTCACGGCACGATGTTGCTGGTTTCCTGGTAATCCGTGTCCAGAATGACGGGAGTTGTACCGCCCTGATCAACGAGGGTCCATTTCTGACGGGAGGTAAAAGTCCTTTTTTCATCAAGAGAGGTGATGGCATCCCAGGACACAATGAATTCCGCAATAAAATATCCTTTTTCGTCGAGCTTGACGGTAACATTTTTAACCTTGCTGGTATTGGTTTTAGTCTTCTTGAGCATTCCCGCATACCAGGCCTTGAAATCTTCCTGATTACGAATAACAGCTCCGGGATTACGCATGACCAGACCTCTGTTTGCCAGCAAAGGCAGGTAATTATCCACATTGGCCAGCTTGTCCAGATAGGCGTACCACTTGTAGATGGCGCTTTTCACGTCGTTTTCGTCGAAACGCGGGAGAATGGGAAGACTGCGAAGGTCATCCCGGGTGGGGGTGAATATCTCCAGGTAGGAGACCTTTCCGTCGAGGGGAAGCACGGCGTAATGAACATTGGAAGGGATGACAAAGACCCCTCCCGGCCCGATATTCTGGACGTTCTTGTCGATCCTGATTAGCAGATTGCCGCTGAGTACGTATCCGGAAAGCTCGTGATAATGGTACTGGGTCTCCACATCCTTGCCCGTGCTCGTTTTGGTCGCCTCATTGAGGACGATGGTCTGCCGGTCGTTGAAATATACTTTTCTTCTCAGATTGGCATTTACGGTTTGCCAGGGCTGATTCTCGGGAAAGACGCCGGGGCTGACGGGAATGATTTCGTCATGGATTTTGTAATCACGGGATAATTGTTTGTCGTCGGTCTTAACGACAATCTTTCCCGGGCCACAGCCCGCCAGGAAGCAGATCATAATTGTCAATAATAGAAGTGAACTCTTAACCATGATTTTATCATTCCCCGGGACTGAGGATAATGAACGGATGACGAGGTGTCAAGGAAAAAGGACAGCAAAAAGGAGAGCAGGAAAGAAGGGACATTCGTATTGTCAAGGACCGGGGGGGTGTGTTATGAAGAAAAACCGAGGATGACGGCTATGGATAAGAAAGAGAGAGAGACGCTGGGGGCCTATCTGCGCAGAGAGCGGGAAGCCCGGGAGATCAAGCTGACAGCCGTTTCCAAGGCAACGAAGATCGGCCTGCCTCTCCTCGTGGCACTGGAAGCCGATAACCAGGCCGCCTTCCCGGATAAAAAGGCCGTCCCCGATTATCTCAAGAGCTACTGCCGTTATCTCCTTATCGATGAGGAGGAGGCCCTGAAACGTTTCGAGTCTCAGCCCGTCAGGCACTGCCTGCCTGAAGCCATGGAAACGTGTCTTCCCGAAGTTATTGAAGATCCCCTGCCCCCACCCGTCGTCGCCCCCTCATATACCCTCCCCCCGTCGGTTCTCTCCTCCGTGAAGGAAGCCGGCTTTTTTCGGAAATACCGTCTTTTCTTCATGAGTGTCGCCTCGTTCGTTTTCTTCTTTGTGTTTCTGTCCGGCATTATTTTTTATTTCCATCCCCTCCGGGATAGGGCCGTAAAAACGGAGGTGATCAAGGCCGAAGTCCCGCGGGCGGCAATCAAATCTCCGGCGCCGGCCGTCAAGAAGGAGAAGGTTGTCGGGAACCGGGACAGCAAGCGGTATCATCTGCCGGGGATGAAATATTACCATAAGGTCGAGGCCCATCACCGCGTCGAGTTTGATTCCGAGACGGCGGCGATCCGGGCGGGTTACCATAAAGCCCCCCGCTGACAGCCATTTCCGGCCATCATTTATGCTCTCACTCTGAGGCGGCGCAAATTCGAGCCTAAGGCCCTGTCGTGCCTGACTTCATACCTTCCCAATATGTTCGGGATGTTCGGAGCCCTGTCAGGTCAGGGCGACGATATGAACCTCCGCATCGTCGTTGGCGGCATAAGGACCGAAGAGCAGTTTGTCGGGGACGCCCTGGACCCTGACGTAATATGACATGGCGCCGTCGAGGTGATTCTGGGCGGCCCAGGCGTTAAACTCCTCTTCCCCAAGGTTAACCTTCATGCCCTTCATGGCATACTCCAGGACGGTCCGGGCAGGAATACCGTCCGCCGGTCCGACGCCGTGGACGTCGATATCCGCCCCGTGGACGCCGAACATGGCGCCGTCCCAGGGGATGTCCTTCGGCGGGCCCACCTCGAACCATAGGCCGATGCCATGGAGGGCGTGGAGATTGAGGCGGTATCCCGGATCAAGGGGTGTTACAGGCCGATTGGCCAGGGCCACGATCTTTGGTCCCAGCGTTGCCGTGGTGAAGGGAATGACCTCTGCGCCCCGGAAAAGGGTGGGAAGCATTTCCGGATCGATTGTTCCCTCCGTGGGGACAATGAGGATCGGAAACCCCAACCCTTTTTGATGTTGAACGGCAAGGGCGAGGAGAGAAAGGCCTTGCCGGATGGAAAGAGTTTGCCATGAGGCCTCTGCGCCGATAATTATCCACAGGGCCGTATCCTTGGCAGCAAGAGGTTCCAGGGCGCTGTCCCAGGCCATCTTCGTCAGGTCGTCCAGCCAAAAATGCCCATCCACGGCGAGCCCATAAGTCTTGACGGTGCTCATAATCTTTTGGACCTTTTCCTGGTCCTTTTCCAAGGCGCTGATCCAGATCTTTTTCATGTCGAGACCTCCTTATATGTATTTGTACATTACCTTTACCAGGAAAAGGTAAGGGCCAGATTCCGGGAATCAGGGGAGACCGCCTTCGGAGGAGTGAAGGCTATATCCAGGGGCAGGGTTGCCTCTTCCTCCTGCCTGTGCCCTTCAGGGTAGGCGCCGACGGCTACCCACAGGTCGT
>DMAT01000370.1 GCA_003451635.1 Syntrophus sp. (in: bacteria)
TCAAAGACGGCGCCCTTTACCAGGACATCGGCCTGTTGATCGCGTGCTTCATGGCCGGAATGGCCTTAGGGGCCATTCTCCTGCCCCGCTGCCTTTCCCTTCCTGATCGGCGCTGGGGCCGGGGGTTGTTGGGGGGATTTTTCGTCCTGACAATACTTATCTACTTTGTCCTCATCAGGGATGGCGGCACCGGCTTGCTTCTCATGACCTGCCTGCTTTCCTTTTCGGGCTTTTTTACCGGCGCCCTCTTTGCCTACGCCACCCTTGCCGATGCCGCAGACGGTCATTCACTGATCTCGTCACTCTACGCCGCCGATCTTATCGGCGGCGGATCAGGAGCGCTCCTCGGGGGACTGCTCCTCATTCCGGCGGGAGGACTCGATATTCCCGTCCAGATTGTCAGCACCTTGACACTCTTGTCTTTTCTCATTATCTGATTCCAATTTCTAATCAAAGCGCTATCTTCGTTGGCTNNCTTCGTCATCGGCTCCTTGACGTATCTCCCTACACGCCTGCGTCGCCTCTTCCTCGCCGTCTTGATTTCATCTCTGATTTAGAATTGTAATGATGGCTTCGTTATTTGAAGGATCTTATAAACAGATCGGCAATGGCTTTTTTCCCGTTTTCTTTGAGGAAGCGCGTGCCGGTGCCGGTGAAATGTTTTTGAGTAATAATCGGTGCTGCCGATGGCTTCCAAAGGTCTTTTAGCCAGATGAACCAGGCGTTTTGCTCTTGATCGAAAACGTAGAGCGGCTTATTGCAGAACTTGGCGTACTCCGCCCCCCATCCGGTTCCGCCCTTGATCGTATCGTCCGCCATGATCTGACCAATGACAAAAACCTCCTGACCACCGGTTACCTGCCAGCAAATGCTCTGCAAGACCTTCCGAAAAATGGGGGCAGTGGAGTAGTTGCGGTGCATCAACTTGGAGACATAGGTCATACTTACATCTTTGCGTTCCAATTCCTCAGTGGTCAATATCCTAATCCCACGGACGCGTTCCATCTGATGCCCCTCGAAACCGTAGTTTACCTCCTGGACGCCATACTTCTCCGCTCCGCAACCGAACTCGGCTTCCGCTCCATTGGCGGCACCGCTATAAAGAATACATTCTTTTGGATTCATAATTGTTCTCCTTGTTTTGTCTGGATAGGAATATAAGAAAAGTCCTGTTGTGTCAAATGAAAATCAGTTTACTTTCCAAGATCTTGAAAAGGGTGCCTGGCAATAACAAAAACCCTTGATCTTTACGCTCGTTTCATGACAACTGATTAAATCGGTGTTGATTATGGATGAGATAAATGAATGGGTAATAATCTGCAGCGTTTCGGGAATGACCATGGCAAAGATTATTACTGGAAGGCTTGAGTCAGAGGACATTCCAACCCGCTTGCGCTATGAGGCGGCGGGGCCAATCTATGCAATTACGGTGGACGGCCTGGGAGAGGTTCGGATCCTCGTCCCCTTCCCGGAGCAGGAAAGGGCCAGGACGATTCTCGCTCATACCTATGAGGACGGAGAACTCGACTGGGATAATGGGATGCCTGAGCCTCCCCTGGAAGGGTAGGGATAATGAATGCCATGAAGGAACAAGGCTGCTGTGTTTTTGCCCGTCACTCCTGAGGAAGTCCGCGCCCGCGGCTGGAAGCAGCTCGAGGTGATCCTGATCACCGGAGACAGCTATATAGACAGCCCTTATGTAGGCGTCTCCGTCATCGGCCAGCATCTCCTCGCCGCCGGCTACCGGGTGGGAATCATCCCCCAGCCGGACATTGCCTCCGGCGCGGACATCACCCGCCTCGGTGAACCGGAACTTTTCTGGGGGGTTACCGGCGGCTGCATCGACTCCCTGATTGCCAACCACACCGCTTCCGGGAAAAAACGCCAGGGGGACGATTTTACCGCCGGGGGAATCAACAACCGCCGCCCTGATCGGGCGGTAATCGCCTATGCCAATCTGATTCGTCGTCACTTCCGGAACACTAAACCAATCGTCCTGGGCGGGATCGAGGCGAGCCTCCGGCGGATCGCCCATTATGACTTCTGGTCAAACCGGGTGAGACGATCCATTCTGATGGACGCAAAGGCAGATCTGATCGTTTACGGTATGGGTGAAACGACGGTGCTGGAACTTGCCCACCGGCTCCGCGAGGGACGCAAGTTCTGGGACGTGAGGGGCATTTGTTATGCATCAGCAGAGATGAAACCGGGGTTTCTGGAACTCCCCTCCTGGGAAGAGGCGGCGGCAGACCCGGCCGCCCTGGAAAAGATGTTTCTCCTCTTCTACGGGAACCAGGATTCCCGCACGGCATCGGGACTCTGCCAGAAGCAGGACACCCGCTGGCTGATCCATAATCCCCCTGCCCTGCCCCTCACCGAGGCGGAGATGGACGATGTTTACGACATGGACTTCGAAAGGGCGGTCCACCCCCGCCACCACCGGGAGGGCGAGGTCCGAGCCCTGGAGACGATCCGTTTTTCCATCCCCACCCATCGTGGCTGTTACGGGGAATGTCACTTCTGCGCCATCGCCGTTCACGAGGGACGAACAGTCAGCTCCCGCAGTGAGGCGTCCATTCTCCGAGAGGCGGCGGTGATCGCTTCCCTCCCCGGTTTCAAGGGCTACATCCTCGACGTGGGGGGACCTACGGCGAACATGTACGGATTTGAATGTAAAAAGAAACTCGCTCATGGCGCCTGCCCGAATCGGCGCTGTCTCTATCCCGCCGTCTGCGAACACCTGCATCCCGATCACGGCCCCCAGATCTCCCTCCTTGGCAAACTCCGAGAGGTCCCCGGCGTCAAGCAGGCCTTCGTCGCCTCAGGAATCCGTTACGACCTCCTCCTCGCCGACAGGAAGCACGGTATTCCGTAGCTCCGCGATGTAGTAAG
>DMAT01000284.1 GCA_003451635.1 Syntrophus sp. (in: bacteria)
GTTGGCATGCCGTGGCTCAACCATCCCCCGGGCAGGCTGAGCCACGGCATGACAACCGTTACAGGCCACCAGGTAGGTATGGAAGGTCGCCTTGGGGAATTTCCGGTTATGAACAGCCTGAGGATTTTTTGCCTCTTTGGGCATTCCGTCCCGCTTGGGCTTATACTGATCGCCATGATGACAACCTGTGCAGGTTTTCATGCCCACATGATCAAGATCATCCCGGACGGTGTTGAGTGTGGAGTTCCCCTTGACAATCTGATGGCGGAGCCGCTCCCGGGTATTGTTGCCAATCAGACCGTGGCAATCGGTACAGATCAGTCCGGAACGGACATGGGCATCGAAGGCGGGATCATGGAGGGCGCCCGTATTCTTCGCATCCCCCTCCCCGTGACATTGGAGACAGTTCTTCGCCGCCACGTTCTTTTTTATGAGCCCGCCCTTCATTCGCCCGTCGGTCCCAAAGAGGCGACCGTTCAACCAGTCATACGACGTAACGGGGCGCTTGGAAAAGTTCCACGACCCATCCTTGAATCCCGCCTCTCCGGGACCGGCCCCCGGACGATGGTAGGTAAAAACGGCGCCGGAAACCTTCCCCAGCCCGGCCCCCGCCGTGGCGGCCCAGCGGTAATTCCGGCGGTTCAACTGCTCGTTGCGATCATGGAAGCGGTAATTACCGTGATGGCAGAGGAGACAGTCGGCCTCCACGACGCCGCTTTCCCGGAAGTGGCTTTTCCGGTCCGGCGTCCCCGCCGCGCTGTAATCGCCGTCGAGGGCGGCCTTGTTCGATTTTTCCCCGGCGATGAGATTTCCTGTCCTGTCCGCCCTCCCCAGGGCGTCCCGTCCGTATTCCAGGGGCCCGCCGCCGGGATGGCACCAGCCGCAGGCGACCGCGGCGACCTTGTTTCCGGCGCTGTATTTGCCGGCCCCGATCCAGTCATAGGTAGTCAGATCCATCTGCCGGGGATCGGTATTCTTTTTTGCCGCCAGACGGCCGGCCGCCGCCGTGGGGAGCCATTTCCCGAACATCCCCGGCGACAGCAGCCAGGGACGCTTTGCGTCGTAGCGGTCGCTCATCTGGTCGAAACCCTGCTGGAAGTGGTAACCCGAGGTAATCAAGTTATAATTGTGACAGCCGCCGCAGGTCTTCCGGGGGCTGTAGGGATCGGCGCTGTTTTCCCGGGGGCTGATTCTGTCCCCCTGCTCGTTTTTCAGCCAGACGTCCTGATGGGACCTCGCCAGACCGGCGCCGGCAGCCAGGACGGCAAGGATAATCAGCATGGCGACAATTACTCTGCATTTGGCTGTTTTCAATGCGCCCTCATCTGTGAATGGGCTTCGGGTTCATGATCAGACCCTGATTAGCCTTTGAACCGCCTTTGATCATGTTATCCATGTTCAGGAATCCCGCTTTTTCTACATGGCAGGCGTCGCAGGAACGGGTCCTGTCGGTGCGCTTGCGAATGTTATGGACCGGCGAATCCCAGTAGTTCGGCAGGGCGTCGAAGTTCTCCATCTTGATTCCCTCCTTGACGAAGGTCTCCCTGACCGTGGGGATAAGACGCAAGGTCGTCAGGGTCTTTTTGTCCCGAGGATTCAAGCCCAGAACCAGGGCCGGCTTCGCCGCCGCGCCTTTGCCAAGATGGCAGTCCTGACACTGACGGTACGCCGTCGCCGTATGACAGCCGTAACAGCTCACCTTGCCCTGATGACGCTGATGGGAGATCCTGGCGGTCAATTTCGCCTCCTGCCCCAATTTATGGCAATTACGGCAGGACGGCCGGTCTTTTACGGCCTGCTTGTTGGCATAGGCCGTCCCGTCCCCGTGAAATTCCGCCTTCTTGTGGCATTCCATACAGGTCATGCCTTTCTGATAATGGACATCGGGACTGCCGCCGTATTCTCCCGTATATTCGGGATACACCCGGCCGCCGTGACAGAAGGCGCAGGTTTTCCCCTCGTCTTTCTTCACGAACTTGTGCTTTTGAATGAGACCGATGCTGATCCCTCCTACCGCCGGGGCCTTGACATGGCAATCCCCGCAGGAGGCATGGCAACTCCGGCATGACTTTTCAAAAACCTTGGCATCGAAGGTCTTCAGCTCTTCTTTGGAACGACTCGGCATCACGCCGTTTCTCTGCCCCGCCGTGGTGTAATGGAGTGATTTAGAATAGTTATCGGCAATCTGCTTGTGGCACATGCCGCATGTCTTCAGGTTATCGGAAGGCCGCTTGACCATGCCTTTGTGGGCCCCTTCCTTGCCCTGCCCCTTCTCATCACCTTTATGACACAACCGGCAGCCCATGCGAAAGTGGGGATCTCCTGCAATCAGGGCCCCGTCCACGACATACCCCTTGTACATCTCTTCCGCCTTAACAGGCGGAGGCGCCCCTGCTCACCCTTCGCCCTCTTCACCGGCAGTGATGACCGGCGGTTTGTGGAGGGATTTCATGAGGGCTTCATTGGTATGACACTGGACACAGCTGCTGGCGTTGGCCAACACATCCGTAGAGAGAAGAAAAAGGAAGATAAAGGAAGATAAAACAGCTATAATTTTCATCGTTCCCCCGAATTAGTCTTTCCTGAGTTTGTAGCAAAAGGAACCTGATATGTCAAACATATTCAAGGAGATTCATGGAGATCTCAAAATATTATTTTATAATCTCAGGACAAATCAATAATCTGCAACATTTGGAACATATAACACATTATCTCATTGCACAATTGTCGGTTTTTCTATATTAGTCACCCAATTATCGGTGAAGGGAGTTGTTTCATCTCTCACTTAATTGTTCTCCGTTTTTTCTTAACTGCCCTTTAGTTGTTATTTTATTTGGAGGTTAACATGGGAAAAGTAATGCTCTGGAGTTCCCGCCATGCCAAACTGGTAGTGGCGGTGATTATCGTCATCTCCGTCATTTCCGCTTTTTTTGCCGCCCAGGTCCGCATCGATTCGGGCACGGAAGGGATGATGATCGAGGGCGACCCGGCGAAGGACTTCCACCGGGATACGGTGGCGAAGTTCGGAAGCGACAACGTCACCGTCGTTTTCATCCGTGATAAAAATCTCTTTACTCCGGAGAAGCTCAAGGTCCTTGAGAAGCTCTATTACGACCTCAAGGATCTTCCCGGCGTCGAACGCTGTGAGAGCCTTTTTTCAGTCACCAACTTCAAGGGTGTGGGCGGCGCCTTAGAGACCAACCCGCTGATGGACCAGGCGCCGGCTACAATAGAAGAGGCCATGCGGATTCAGGCCGACGCCCTGAAGAGCCCCCTGTTCATGAACAGTCTCATCTCCAGCGACGGCAGGATGACGGCCATAAACCTCTATGTCGATGTGGACAAAAAAGACCCCGACTTCCATACGAAGTTTTCCAAGAAGGTCGATGAGGTCTCAGGCAAGTACGAAAAGGAATTCGAGCGCCTCTTCCAGTTCGGCAACTCCTTCAGCCGCCGGGCCATCGGCGAAAACATCATCAGCGACCAGTTCCGCATCGCCCCCATGGCCGTGGCGGTCCTGGTGATCACCCTCATCGCCGCCCTCCGCAATTTCAGCGCCGGGATGATGCCCATGCTCACCGCCGGGACGTCCGTCCTCTGGACCTTCGCCTTCATGTATATCGTCGGCATTCCCCTGAACGTCCTTACCGTCATCGTCCCCTCCATCATGATCGTCGTGGGCTCGACGGAAGACCTCCACATGCTCTCCGAGTTCATGGCGGGGGTCGAGGAGACCAAGGGCGACGCCGACAAGTCCATCGAGATCATGAGCGGCAAGCTGGGACTCGCCGTCCTCATGACAGCCATGACCACCTTCCTGGGCTTCCTCTCCATCATCTACAACGACATCACCATGCTCGTCCAGTTCGGCATGGTCGCCGCCTTCGCCCTCGGTATCAACCCCTGCATCACCTTCACCCTCGGCCCGGCCTATCTCCACTTCTTCGGCCCCCGGAAGTTGAAGAAGCACGACGAAGAGGTCCATTTCATCGATAGGGGCTTCAATCTCATGCAACGTGGCATCATCAACCTCGTCAACAACCCGCGGAAGAAGACAGCCGCCATCGTCATTTTTTCCATAATGACCCTCGGGGCCCTCGGGGCGACATATTTCGTCAAGGTGAACAACGATTTCATCGCCTATTTCAAGGAGGACTCCGATCTCCGCCAGCGGAGCGCCGTCCTCCATAAGGAGCTCTCGGGGGCGCAGACCTTCTTCATCCGCATTACCGGCGGCGCCCCCGACACCTTCAAACAGTCGGAATACCTCTCCCAGGTGGCGGCAATCCAGCAGTTCATGCAGAAGAAGGGGTGGTTCGACAAGACGGAATCCCTGGCCGACCGGGTGGCCCTCATCAACATGGAGATGCACGACGGGGATCGCAAGTATTTCAGCATCCCCGCCGATTCCAACCTCATCTCCCAGTATCTCCTCTTTTTCCAGCGCGACGACTTGGCCCGGTTCGTCACCCCCGATTTCAGCGAGGTCTCAATCATGGTCCGCCACAACGTGAGCGCCAGCTATGAGATCAACGCCATCCTCGCCGAACTGCGGGACCATATCAGGAAGACGGTGAACCCGAATTTCAAGACCGAGTTCACCGGGGAGTACATCCTCATCAACAAGGCGGCGGAGACCCTCGCCGTGAACTCCGTGACCTCCCTGGGGCTCCTGCTGTCCATCGTCTTCGTTTGCATGTACCTCCTTTTCTGGTCCGTCAAGGCGGGTCTCATCTCGCTCATCCCCAACGTCTTCCCCATTGTCATGATCTTCGGGGTAATGGGGCTCTTCGACATCCCCCTGAACGTGGGGACGGCCATGGTGGCCTGTATCTCCGTCGGCATTGCCGTGGACGATACGATGCACATGATGACTCGTTACAACGCCGAGATGCGGGAGCGCCAGAACGGTTCGGAGGCCCTGGCGGCGGTCCTCCATGACGAGATCCGTCCCGTCGTCTCCACTTCCGTTGCTTTGACGCTCGGTTTTGCCGTCTGCGCCGCCTCCAATTTCGTCCCCGTCATCCAGTTCGGCATCCTCTCCGGCGTGGTTATGATCATGGCCCTCCTGGCCGACCTGATCATCACCCCCATCCTCCTCCAGTCAACGCAGCTCATCACCCTGTGGGATTTGGTGGGATTGAAGCTCCGGGAAGAGGTGATCAAGCAGTCCGCCTTCTTCGACGGACTCAAAGCCTGGCAGCGTAAGAAGGTCTGCCTTCTGGGGAGGATGAAGGAGAAGAACGCCGGGGAATACGCCGTCGTCAAGGGAGAGATGGGCAACAGCATGTATCTCCTTCTGGACGGCAAGGCAGATGTCATCGGCAAAGATGAAAAAACGGGTCAGGAGATCACCTTGACCACCCTCAAGCCGGGAGAAGTATTCGGCGAGATCGCCCTCGTAAAGGCGGGACCCCGTTCCGCCCATGTCCTGGCCAAGGAGCCCATCCGGTATCTTGAGATCGACTGGGAAGGCCTCAAGCGGATACAGCGGATTTACCCCCGCATCGGCGGCAAGCTGTTCCTGAACCTGTCGCGGATCCTCGGCGAGCGCCTGGTCCATACCAACGAAATGCTCTTCGGGAAATCCTCCTCCTGATCATTGATACGGCTTTTCCCCCTCCCCGCGGCGCAGGAGGGGGAAAACTTACTTTTCGTTTTACAAGGAGTTAAGGTAGACGCTAAGCGAAGAGCCTGAACTTATCAGGTAAGGAATTTACATTTTAACGCTTTCGTTAAAGAAAACCCCATGCTGGCATTTTCAAGAAGGGTCAGAGGTAAGGCAGCTGTCTTAGGCTGTTGGCTATTAATGTTGTCCGTCTGGCAAGGGATGGATAATTCTAACCGTTTCTTTCCCCCATCGAAGCTCAACACTACAAATGCTCAGTACAGAGCATTTGTGGCCGAAGAATCCGGTTCCGGCATTTCTAATCGACACATACCTGCGGTAAACGCTCTTTTCTCCACAAAAATGGAGGACCAGCCTTCTCATTATTGTATTGATATCAGGTATATTTCTAAAGACTCCTCATATCTCACATCCTATTCCAATCGTGGTCCACCCTGTCTGGTTTAAATCGCTTTTTTCACAATCGGTAAATACTATTTTTCACATTGGGAGTAAGAACATGGAGGATATTATATGGGAAAATTGATGCTATGGAGTCTGAAGAACGCAAAACTCGTCATTTTCATCAACGTCGCTATTACCATTATTGCCGGCTATTATGCCCTCCAGATCAAAGTGGACTCTTCGACCGAGGGCATGATGATCAGCGGAGATCCGGCCAAGGATTACCACCGGGACACGGTCAGGAAGTTCGGCAGCGATAACATTACCGTCGTCTTCGTCCGGGACAAGAACCTCTTCACCCCGGAAAAACTAAAAGATGTCGAGAAAGTATACTACGAGCTGAAAGACCTGAAATTTGAGCCCAAGAACCCCGAGGAATACGTTAAAGCCAAGGATCCCGAGGAGTATCTGAAACTAAAGCACCCGGCGGCATATGCAGAACTTATCAAAAAACCGGATGAATATGCAAAACTTGCCAAAAACCCCGAGGAATATGGAAAGCTTGTTGACGACCTCGAGGCATATTTGAAGCCCAAGTTCCCCGATAAATATAAAGAACTCATTAAGGCCAAAACGAACATTTCCGCCGCGGAATACAAGAATCTTGTTCAGGAAGCGGTGGACAGGATAGGCAAGCCGGGGGTAGGCCGCTGCGAGAGCCTTTTTTCGGTGACGAATTTTAAGGGCGTGGCCGGGGGGCTGGAAACAAATCCCCTGATGGACCGGGCCCCGACCCCGGTGGAAGAGGCCAGGCGCATTCAAACCGACGCCATGAGAAGCCCCCTCTTCATGGACAGTCTCGTTTCCAAGGACGGCCAGATGACGGCCATCAACCTTTACGTGGATGTCGATCCTTCGGATCCCGAGTTTCACACCCAGTTTTCCAAGAAAGTGGACGAAGTGACGGCCAAGTACCAAAACAAGTTCGACCGGGTCTTCCAGTTCGGCAACTCTTACGGCCGCCGCAATATCGGCGAGAATATCATCACCGACCAGGCAAGAATCGTCCCCCTGGCCTGTCTGGTCCTGATCTGCACCATCGTCATCGCCCTCCGCAATTTCGGAGCCGGCCTCATGCCCATGATTACGGCGGGTTCGAGCGTCATCTGTACCTTCGGCTTCATGGTCATCGCGGGCATCCCCCTGAACGTCCTGACCGTCATCGTCCCCTCCATCCTCCTCGTCATCGGTTCCGCCGAAGACCTCCATATGATGCACGAGTACCTGGAGGGCATCGAAGAGACCAACGGCGATCGGGACGGCTCCATCAAGCTCATGTCGAGTAAACTGGGGCTGGCCGTCCTTATGACCTCTATTACCACCGTTGTCGGCTTTGCCTCCATCATGTACAATGACATCTCCATGCTCATCCAGTTCGGCCAGGTCGCCACCTTCGCCCTCATCGCCAACTCCTTGGCCACTTTCACCTTCGGTCCGGCCCTCCTCCATTTCTTCGGCCCTACCAAGGTCCGCAAGCACGAGACGAAGGTGCATTTCATCGACGGTTTGTTCAAAGGCATTGCCAACGGCACCCTCGCCCTGGTCAACAATCCCAGAAGAAAGGTCATTATTGTCGTCACCCTTTCCCTGCTCACCGCGGCCATGCTCGGCGCCACCTTCCTCGTCAAGGTCAATAACGACTTCATGGGCTACTTCAAGGCCGATTCGGAGATCAGAAAGCGCAGCGACACCCTCCATAAGGAACTGGCGGGGGCGCAGACCTTCTTTATCCGGATCAACAGCGGCATGCCGGACACCTTCAAGCAGTCCGAGTACCTGTCCCAGGTGGCGGCCCTGCAGCAATTCATGGCCCAGAAGGGCTGGTTCGACAAGACCGAGTCCCTGGCCGACCGGGTCGCCCTCATCCATCGGGAGATGAACAAAGGGGACAAGCAATTCTTCGCCATCCCGGCGGATTCCAACCTCGTTTCCCAATATATGCTCTTTTTCCAGCGGGATGAAATATCCCGCTTCGTATCACCGGATTTCAGTGAAGTCAGCATTATGGTCCGCCACAATGTCAGCGCCAGCTACGAAATTACCGCGATCCTGGAAGAATTGCAGAAGTACATGAAAAAGAACATGAACCCGAATTTCAAGTTCGATGTCACCGGGGAATACATCCTCATCAACAAGGCGGCGGAGAGTTTGGCCATAAACTCGGTAACATCCCTGGCCTTGACCCTGTTTATCGTCTTCCTCTGCATGTATTTTCTCTTCTGGTCCTTCAAGGCGGGGATGATTTCCCTGGTCCCGAACATATTTCCCATTGTTTCCATTTACGGCATCATGGGCCTTCTGGACATTCCCCTGAACGTGGGCACAGCCATGGTGGCGGATATCGCCATCGGCATCGCCGTCGATGATACGATCCACTTCATGAACCGCTACCAACAGGCTATGCAGGAACTCCAGGACAGCCACGCGGCCGTAGCGGTAGCCGTTCATGACGAAGTCCGGCCCGTGGTCTGCAGTTCCATCGCCCTGGCCGGCGGCTTTGCCATCTGCGCCATTTCTCAATTCATTCCCGTCATCCAGTTCGGCCTCCTTTCCGCGGCGGTCATGATAATCGCCATTATCGGTGAACTCCTCATCACCCCCATCCTTCTTCAATCGACCCAGCTCATCACCCTGTGGGACATGATCGGTTTGAAGCTCCAGGATGCCGTGGTCAAAAGGGCGCCCTTCTTTGACGGCCTCCGCCCCTGGTCGCGGCGGAAGGTCTGCCTCCTGGGCAGAATGAACGAGAAAAACACCGGTGAACTTGCCGTCGTTCAGGGAGAGATGGGCAAAAGCATGTATCTCCTCCTGGAAGGAAAGGCCGATGTCATCGGCCACGACGAAGCGACAAAGAAGGATATTATCTTTGCGACCCTTAACCCCGGGGATATCTTCGGTGAAATCGCCCTGGTCTCGCCCGGCCCCCGCTCCGCGAATGTCAAGGCCACCGAACCCATCAGATACCTCGAAATCGACTGGGAAGGCCTCAAGAGAATCCAGAAGATTTATCCCCGCATCGGCGGCCAGTTGTTCCTGAATTTGTCCCGTATCCTCGGCGAGCGCCTCATCCACACCAACTTGATGCTTTTCAATAAAGCGTAACCGTTAGTTTGAACCGTCCCCTCTCATCATCGCGATGAGAGGGGACTCCCACCTTAAGGTGTGCTTTTCTGTTTCCTTTTTCATCCAACTGCTGTTATAGAGGTGAACGTGATTGTATTTGCAGACCGCAATTGATTTTTCCCTAAACACGAAACATTCCGCTCAGGAGGCTATATGAAAAGAACCAACTTGATAGTTACCGCAGTCCTTGTCGCCGTCCTGGTGGTGCTGCCCACCTTCTCTTCCCTGATCAATCTTTACATCGACTGGCTCTTTTTTACGGAGACGGGTTATACGGGCGTCTTCTCAAAGACCATGACCACCCAGATTGCCTCGGGAGTATTCTTTGGTCTCCTTTTCCTCGGTTTTGCCCTGGTAAACCTCGTCATCGCCAAACGGATAACCTTCCCCGGCAAGGACTACTATACAATCAGCGGCACACCGCTGACGATCAATCTTAGCTACCTGAGAACCATCCAGCAGGCGGTCACTTTTTTTATCCTTCTCATCGTCACGATCATGATGGGGAAATGGGGGGCCTCCCTGTGGTCGGAGATATTGCTTTTCGGAAACGCCGCGACCGTGGGTTTCAACGACCCGGTATTCGGAAAAGACATCGGCTTTTATCTTTTTCAATATCCCCTCATCGAATCGCTGAAGCAGTTTATCGATTTTTCTCTGATCCTGGCCATCATCCTGGTGGGAATAACTTTTTTCCTTGGCGGCGGAATACAGATTACCCAGCGGCAAATCATGATCGATCCCCGGGTCAACAGGCATATCGGCATTCTCATCGGCCTCGTGATTATGAACATGGGCCTCGGTTTTTATCTGGAATCACTGCGCATGCTCTATTCCGAACACGGGGTGATCTTCGGGGCCAGTTACACCGACGTC
>DMAT01000033.1 GCA_003451635.1 Syntrophus sp. (in: bacteria)
ATGCTCTCCATCTTTTTCTCGGACCTGGAAGGTTTTACGGGTATCTCTGAAGGTCTTGAGCCGGAAGAACTCACGAATCTGTTGAATGATTACCTGACGGCCATGACCGACATCATTCACGAGGAAGGCGGCACCGTAGATAAATTCGAAGGCGACGCAATTATCGCTTTCTGGAACGCGCCGCTTGAGCAACCGGATCATGCTGCCCGCTGTGTGCGAGCCGTGTTACGCTGTCAGGCCAGGCTTGCGCAAATGCGCCCTGATTTTCACAAGCGACTTGGCAAAGATTTGAAAATGCGTATCGGTGTCAATACCGGCCACGCGGTGGTTGGCAACATGGGTTCTCACTCCCGGTTCGATTACACGATGATTGGCGACGCGGTAAATCTGGCGGCGCGCCTGGAAGGAATCAACAAACAGTTCGGCCTCTATACCCTGATTTCACATACCACGATGGAACAGATGGCAGGCGCCTTCCCGGTCCGGGAAATTTCCCGGGTCGCCGTGGTCGGCCGCCGCGAACCCGTGGTGGTTTATGAACCGCTCCTGCCGGAAGCCATCGATGCACCGAAACAGGCGGCAATGGCCCGCTTTTCGGAAGCCCTTTCCCTTTTCTACCAGGGCAATTTTGACCACGCACACACCTTGTTTTCCGGTCTTGCCAAGGAGGATGCCGCGGCGCACGCCTATGTCCTCAAATGCAATGAACTCATCGAGCATCCGCCTTCCGACTGGCAGGGCGTCTGGATTATCACGACGAAATAACTCCAATCACGAACAACCCCGGATCATTTATCCCGCCGACCTTGACCATGAAGTTCGGGAATAATCCTACCACGTTCGGGAAGCGCATAAAGGCCAGACGCTTTTTGCCTTACGTTCTCAGGTATTTGTAAAGCATTACCTGGGCTATCAATGGCGATATAGTCGATTATCTGTTTTAAATCAACTTCTGCAACCGCCGCCCACTCAACCTTGTATTTCTTGTTCATTTAAGCCTTGCTTTTAATTCGCCTTCGATTTCATTGAACATACTTTCCTGCGGTTTAGTCCGGCCATGTCGAATATCAGTTTCCCCTTGTGAAATAAGTTTCAACATGCCGATTGCATTGCGCATATTTTCATAACTCTCAGGATCTTGCAGCACAGCCCGTGGCTCACCATTTTGGGTGATAATCACAGGCCGATGTGTTTCATTAATTTGGTTGAGTAAATCTGCGGCTTTCGATTTCAGATAAGTGACTGGCCTTATATCGTCTATAATATTCATTGCATCTTACCTCCGGTTCGAATATCGAACCATAATCGGTCCGCATGTCATGTTATTTGTGTCCAACGACCCGGCTCACCGGCTGCCAGGGCCAAGTACGGGCTGACGAGTCTGCACGCACGTGCGGCCCTGGCAGTCCGCGTGCAGCCGATGGTTATGCATTTTTTATTCAAAGACTTCACATTCTAGTTTAAAACTTGGCGTATGAACCAAGATTAGCTTAACATCTTTTGTTCCGGTATTTGAATATTTAAAGCGAGCACCTTTGGGAATGATACACACATCACCGGGTAAAAGATTATAAGATTCATCGTTTATTGTGAAGGAGACATCCCCTTGGATTATGTAATAGTATTTATCCGATCTATTTGACCAGGAAAGTTTATGACTGATACCGGGAGGAACAGTAATTTCGGCAAATGAAGAGTTGGTATCGTGCCCAGCTGTATAATCAATGATCTTGAGTTCATCGAATTCCAATGGTTTCAAATCTTCGTGCCTAATAAGCATTATCTCTCCTTGCATAACGGCGCTAATCAGCCGCGCGGCTTTTTGCGTCGGCTGCATTAGCGCCGTTCGGCGTATTTTCTTTAAAATCATTAGTTACAGATGATTTACCAAAATAAGAAGCCGGAGGTAAACCAGCGTTGATCACTTCTTGGGGCAAATCTCCATAATACTGGTCCATAACACCCTTTGGTTTGTACTCACCAGTGATTAATGCATTTATTCTATTGGTGCGATCCATATTCCATTTGGGATGATCAATAGGATTAAAAGTGTCAGGTGCGACAAGCATAGCAATCAACGATATGTATTCTTGTTCTTTCAATGTTTTTACAGGTTGGTGATAGTATGCCTTTGCTGCGGATTCGAGGCCAATTACAGGTTTTCCATCAACGTTTCCGAAATACATTGTATTGATAAACAAAGTTAATTGATCATCCTTTGATATCAGCTCATTTACAACAAATCTTGCGATCAGAGACTGTTTTATTTTTGCAATGCCTGGTTTGAAACTATCAAAGTACAATTTCTTTGTAATCGCTTGTGTGATTGTCGTCAATCCGGCTCCGGGCGTCGACAGATCTATACCATTATGGTCATAAAACCCGGGGTCTTCTACTTTTATGAGTATCTCTGTTTGTCGTTTGCTTAAGTCTTGGCTGAATATTTCAAATTTCCTTATTGTACCATTTGGGTGTCTCCATTGATCCTTTGCTATATCTAAGGAGATGATTTCACATGTGTATTTTCGCGCTTCATGTATGGAATATCCATAGTAAACGAAAATCGCCGAAAAAATTACCAACAAAAACATCACGGTGCATTTCATAATTTTCTTCATTGTTTATCTTTCAATCGCCGAACAATTAATATACGTATGTCCTAAATTCACCCACGTGTGAGATTGCAGTGTTATCCATAATATAAACATTTAAGCTATTTTCTCCATGTAAATGCTGTCATAGATTCGTGTTTCACCCATAATATCAGATTATATGAAGTTCAAATATTATGCGAAGCCGGTAGCGATCATTCAATATCATCTGCAATCTTGCATAAATATATAACTTTATTGAGCATACATTGGATTACCCCTGCCGGTGCTTTATAAATGTCCCATTGTTATACTCTTCGAAGGCGGTTCGTAACTCCTGCTCGGTGTTCATCACGATAGGGCCTCGCCATGCAACAGGTTCACCAATGGGTTTGCCTGATATGAGGAGAAAACGAACCGGATCATCTTCGGTAGAAATCACTATGTGTTCTCCGTCATGGAAAAGGACCAGACTTTCATTGCCGAGGAGGGGGTCCTTTTGTTCGTCGAACCATGCCTTACCCCCGATAATGTAGGCAAAGACCGTGTGGCCACATTTGGTCGGATGAACAAACTCCGTCCTCCGAGATACGGTAATATCAAGATATTCCGGATCGATTACGATGTCCCGGACAGGCCCGCGGGTCCCCTTGATCTCACCGCAAATGACCTTGATCGTTACGCCGCTACCCATGGAGACTTCCGGTATCTGGTTGCTCTTCACGTCACGATAGCGCGGATTCATCATCTTGTGAGCGGCCGGGAGATTGGCCCATAACTGGAATCCCCCCATCCGGCCTTCTTCATCCCCTTTCGGCATTTCCTGATGGATGATGCCGTTGCCGGCGGTCATCCATTGGACATCTCCGGAGGCGATCACGCCTATGTTCCCCATTGAGTCCCCATGTTCGACCCTTCCCTGAATCACGTAGGTGATCGTCTCAATGCCGCGATGGGGATGCCAGGGGAATCCCTTGAGGTAATGCCGTGGTTCGGCGGAACGAAAATCGTCGAGAAGGAGGAAGGGATCGTATGTGGTTGCCTCGGCAAATGCCCGCGCCAAGTGGACACCCGCCCCTTCAATGGTAGGGGTGCTCTTGATAACCTTACGTATTTTCCTGATCTTTTCCACTTTGATTCTCTTTGACCCTTTTCGCTGTTATGTCCTCACCCCGGCGGCCCGGATGGGCTGTTTTATACGTTAATCTCTCCCCGGGAATAGGTGACCGCCTTACCGCCGATCTTCACGCGCTCTCCTGCGTCCCGGCAGAACAGTTCCCCTCCCCGCGCCGAGAGTTGCAGGGAATGAAGGTCTGTCTTCTTCAGGCGCTTGGCCCAGTAAGGAATCAGGGTGGAATGGGACGACCCCGTCACCGGGTCTTCGTTCACCCCCGCCCGGGGGGCAAAAAAACGGGACACGAAATCCGCGGTCTTCCCCGGCGCCGTGACGATCACCCCCAGGCAATCCCAGTTCAGCATCCGCACGAAATCCGGCTGCATGTTGCGGATGTCGTCTTCATCAGCGAATACCAGCAAATAGTCCCGGGCACGCCAGATCTCGGCGGGCCTCTTCCCCAAGGCGTCCTCCAGCTCTGTGGGGGCCGCGCAGGCCACAGGCGGCCGGGAGGGGAAGTCCAGGATCAACCTGTCCCCCTTCCTTTCCACGCTCACGATCCCGCTGCTTTTGGTGGCGAATTCGATCAGGTCCCCATCCAGGCCCGTTTCGTTGAAGAGAACGTGGGCGGGCGCAACGGTGGCATGGCCGCACAGATCTACCTCCACCGTGGGAGTGAACCAGCGCAGCTCGAAAGCGCCGCCCTGGCGAACGACAAAGGCCGTCTCCGAGAGGTTGTTCTCGAAGGCAATCTGCTGCATGAGTTCGGCGGCGGGCCACCCGGACGGCAGCAGGCAGACGCCGGCGGGATTGCCCTTGAAGAGTTGATCGGTAAAAACATCGACCTGATAGTAGGGTATCTTCATTGCTATTTCCGTTTCTTGTTTAATGTGGCGAGTTGATTCGTATTAAAACATAGCCGTATTTCATGGTCATTATGTGCTGTTACGGCATCTGTATCTTAACTATGGCTGGAACTTAACTATTTTCGGGGTGGAGATTGAAGCGGTTAGAAATCAAGCACATGTGAATGGAGATGTCAATGTAAAACAAAACCCCCCTGACGAAACCGGTTCGTCAGAGGGGTTTTGTAAGAGCTGTTATTGGTCTTAGCCGACAATATTCTTGATCGCATCAATGACCGGATTGGTGAACAGGGCAATCAGAACGGTATAGAGGGCGAAAACCCCGGCAACCTCACCCGTGTACATCTTCTCATACTTGTGCTTCAGGCTGATGATGACCATCCCGCCCACAATGAGGCAACCAAGCTGGAAGTAGGGGAAGTTAGCCGCACCGGCTGCTGCGAACTCTGCCATCGCGAAAGTCCCGGTTAAAAGAACAACCACCATTGCCGCTACCATCGTTCCTAATGTCTTTTTCATGATCTGTGTCCTCCTCTATGTTTTTATTTATTTTTTATTTATTTGCTTTCCTTTGACTTATCTTAATGAAAAATACGTGCCATGTTGAAAATAATCGGCTAATAATTTTACAAACTATTGATTACAAATACTAATAATTTTTTATTGAGGCCTCAGGAAGGGGAAAAAGGGACTTCTTTGCCCCCGGCTTTTGAATGAACCTTTCAAGGTATTGAACGAAACGACGGCACCTTGTTTTCGGAATGGATATATTTCTTTACATGCAAGGCCGCTTTCCCTATACTTTCTTTACTCTCAGTATCGCAAGGAGGCAATATCATGAACATTACGGCGGAGACGATCATGGAAATGTCCGGGGCCTACTGGAAGAGCTGCACCCTTCAGGCCGCGGTTGAACTGGGGATCTTTACCGTGATCGGCCGGGAGGCCTTAACGGCGGAAGAAATAGGACGGGCCATCGGCGGCAGTCACCGGGGCGTCCCCCTGCTGTTGAACGCCCTCACGGCCATGGGCCTCCTGCGGCGGGACGGCTGCGGATACGCCAATACCGAGGAAAGCCTCACCCTTCTTTCCGGGGAATCGCCCCGCTATATCGGCCATCTCATCCTGCACCACCATAACTTGATGGATTCGTGGAACCGTCTGGCAGCGGCCGTAAAAACCGGCCATCCCCAGCGGATCTCGGCGGCCGTGGATAACGAAACAGTCCGGAAAAACTTCCTCATGGGGATGTTCACCATCGCCAGCATCCTGGGGCCCCTGGTGGCCGAGGCTGTGGACCTCTCCGGCCGAAGCCGTCTCCTGGATCTGGGCGGGGGGCCGGGGACCTACGCCATCCATTTCTGTCTGAAAAACCCGGGGCTCCGCGCCACGGTCTTTGATCTGCCCACGACACGGCCCCTGGCGGAGCAGACGATCCGCAGCTTCGGCCTGTCGGAGCGCATTGAATTTGCCGGGGGAGACTTTGTCAGCGACGATCTTGGGGGGCCTTACGATACGGCCTGGCTCTCCCAGGTCCTTCACGGTGAGGGGCCGGAGGTCTGCCGGGCCATGATCGCCAAGGCGGCCCGGGCCCTCGCACCGGGCGGGATGATCCTCATCCATGAATTCGTCCTCGACGATAGCCTGGACAGCCCCCTCCAGCCGGCCCTCTTCTCCCTGAATATGCTCGTGGGAACAGAAGGGGGGCGATCCTACGGGGAGGGAGAGATACGGGAGATGATGGGGGCGGCGGGCTTCCGGGACATCAAGCGCCTGGCATTCCGCTCGCGGGCCGATTCAGGAATCCTGACCGGCGTCCTTTAGGAACCGGGTCGGGTAGTGGAGATCCGGAAGGGATTAAAGTTTGTCCCGCGATCATAGTAATCCTCATGCTCCACCCGCTTGAGGGCCCCCACGGCGGCGTAGGTGACCGGGGTCATAAGCACTTCGACGCCGACCTTGAAGAGATAATTAGTCAGCGCCAGGGTGATGAAAAGGGCCGCCGGAAAAACGCCGAAGAGGACGGCAACGGCAACAAAGACGAGGGTGTCTATCCCTTCGCCGACCAGGGTGCTCCCCACGGTCCGGGTCCACAGCCAGCGCCCCCGGGTAAGGATCTTCATTTTCGCCAGTACGTAGGAATTGGAAAACTCACCCAGCCAGTAACCCAGCAGGCTTGCCAGGACAATCCCCCCGGAGGTCATTCCCGACAGAATGGCGTTATAGGCCGCCTGCCCAGCCGTCTTTTCCCAGAGCCCCTCCCCCGGCATGATTTTTACAACGTATAAAAGAAGGCTGGAGAGGATCAGGCAGGCAAATCCCATCCAGATCACCCGCCGGGAACGTCGATAACCATAAACCTCCGTGAGGATATCGCCAAAAATGTAACTGACGGGAAACAAAATTGTCCCCGCATCGAAGGCCAGGGGAATGCCGAATAGCGAAATCCCCCAATCGACAATCTTCGCCGAAGACAATATATTGCTCATAATCAGGACCGTAACGAAAAGGGCCATGATCGTGTCATAGTATTTAAAGGTTTTTTGTTCCAAAGACCGGTCCTTCCGGGACAAGATGAACTTGCCTGACGGCTAACACGAATTTGACGGACCGGTCAAGGACATGATGAATAATTCCTCATTCCTTGGGTATTAATTCACCTTTCCCACCGGTTAAACTGTGGCGGCCGCTGCGGGGGATGAACAGATTAACCATCTATTTTCGGCACGTTGACACACGTGGCACTCGGAACTGATAGCATCATGGCGTAATATTTGCATTATTTCAGGACGGGACAAATATCTACGGGAGGTCCGGGTGAAGAGTTGGCTGGCTATTTTCTTTTGTGTAGTTTTCATTTGCGCAACTGCGTCTTTCGCCATCGATCAGCCCGATCCCTATGCGGGAAAATCAACGACGGTGAAAACCGTTCCCATTAAACCTGCCCCCCAAAAGACACTGCCCCGGGAAACGCGCATGCGGGCTACGGGGAAGGTCATTGAAATCTCATCCGAGGCAATAAAGATCGAGCGGAATGTCAAAGGCACGGCAGAAACCATGGATTTTTCCCTGGTCAAACCCCTGGATAAAATAAAGGTGGGCGATGAAGTAGGGGTAAGCTACATAACTAAGGATGATAAGAACATCGCTAAACGGATCAGCAAAGTGACGAAGAAAAAAGTCACCCCCCCCAACGGCGCAAAGACCGCCGTCAACATTCCCCCCGGCACACCCGGCAAATAATAACTGTTAAATAATAACTTGCAGAGCGGCAAGTGTATGCTAAAGTGCTTGCTATGACTATTCGTACCCGACTGATGCTTGTTACCGTCCTTGCCATTGCCATGACCATGGCTGCCTGGGGATGGGTGCAACTAAAAATCTTCGACAATCTCCTCGTCGAACAACAGGCCCGACGCATGGACGAACTTGCCGATACGGTGAGCACCTATTACGAGTATTTCCCGACCCGCCGCGGCCTGTCCGCCCTGGACATGACCCTGAAAGATCATGTCCAGACCGATACTCGTCTGGCCCGCATCGATCTTTTCGCCGTCGAAAAAGGAAACATTGAATTTGTCGCCGGGGCTGGACGCATCGCCTACGACTGGCCGGATAACACCGTCGCAACAGCTATCGAAACGATGAAACCCCAGTATCTGAGCATCAACACCGAGGCCGGTCCCGCCCTGGGGCTGCTCTATCCCGACGTTTCCGAACGGGACAAGAGCATCCACGTGGTAGGATTGGTCAGTTTCTCCCAGACACGCACGGAAATCCTGGGCCGGGCGAAGATCATGCTCCTC
>DMAT01000424.1 GCA_003451635.1 Syntrophus sp. (in: bacteria)
CCCACCAGATTGCCTTCAACTGCCTTCCCCAGATCGATGTCTTTGTGGATAACGGCTATACGAAGGAAGAGATGAAGATGATCAACGAAACAAAAAAGATCATGAACGATTTGTCCATCGCCGTGACGGCAACGACAGTGCGCGTACCTGTCTTCTATGCCCATTCCGAATCGGTCAATATCGAGACGGAAAAGAAGATCACTCCCCGGGAAGTGAGGGATCTTCTGGCTAAAGCCCCGGGGGTTACAGTCGTCGATGATCCCCAGCAGCGTCTATACCCCATGGCCATTCATGCGGCGGGGAAAGATGGCACCTTTGTCGGCAGAATCAGGGAAGACGAATCCATCCCCAATGGCATTAATATGTGGGTAGTCTCTGATAACCTGCGTAAGGGTGCGGCCTTGAACGCCGTACAGATTGCGGAAATCCTCGGCAAAGACTATCTGTGAGAGGAGAGCCCGGCCCATGAGAATCACCGGGGGTGAAATGCGGGGAAGACGTATTTCACCCCCATCGACAAGGGATGTAAGGCCAACGCCGGATGCCGTCCGGGAATCCCTTTTCAATCTCCTCCCCCCTGTCAGTGGTCAAACCTTTCTCGATCTTTACGCCGGCAGCGGGATCGTAGGTCTCGAAGCCCTGAGTCGGGGAGCGAGATGCACTGTTTTTGTCGAAAAGCAGGCCATTATTGCCAGGAAGATAAGGGAGCAGATTGCTGCCCTCGGGTTTGAAAACAGCTCACTGGTCCTGACGATGAGCGTCGATAAGGGCGTTGCTGCCTTAAGCCGCCGTGAGGGACGATATGACGTCATCTTTGCCGATCCGCCCTATGAACGGGAGTGGATCATCAAAACCCTTCATTGCTGCCGGAGGGATGATCTTCTGGCGACGGGAGGGCTGCTCGTCCTCCAACGGTCGGTAAGGGAGAAAATTGAAGGAATGGACGGCAATCATGGATTTGTAGCTGTTGATGAACGACGTTACGGAGACACGGTGCTGACTTTTCTTACGCATAGCTTGAAGGAGACTTGTTAACATGAAGAAAATTGCTGTCTATCCGGGATCTTTCGATCCCATCACCAACGGTCATATTGATATTATTACGAGAGGGCTAAGGATGTTCGATGAATTGATT
Source organism: Syntrophus sp. (in: bacteria) (assembly GCA_003451635.1). GTDB lineage: Bacteria > Desulfobacterota > Syntrophia > Syntrophales > UBA8958 > UBA8958. The sequence goes on from DMAT01000424.1 coordinate 1,136, forward strand.
ATTCTTATTGCCTATAATCCCAACAAATCTTCTCTTTTTACCGTTGAGGAAAGAATGGATATGATCAGGCAGGTAGTCATAAAAGATGAGAAAATTCTGCGGGTGGATTGTTCATCGGGACTCCTTGTCGATTATGTCCAGAGCAAAGGGGCGAATGTTATTCTCCGGGGGCTCCGGGCCGTATCCGAATTTGAATATGAATTTCAGATGGCCCTGATCAACCGACGCCTCAATCGGGACATCGAAACCGTTTTTCTCATGACGGGATTCCAGTGGTTTTACACCAGCTCCAACTTGATCAAGGAGGCGGCCAGTCTCGGGGGATCGGTCACGGGACTTGTTCCCGATATCGTCTTCGAACGCCTGCGTGGCAAATTCAGTAAGGTTACCAAGTAGTTAATAATAAAATAAAGAGGTCATATGAAATTAGCGCAACGAATAGGCAGGATCAAACCATCACCGACCCTGGCCATCACGGCGAAGGCCAACGCCCTGCGGGCGGAAGGGCGGGATATTATCGGTTTCGGGGCCGGTGAACCGGATTTCGATACCCCGGAAAATATCAAGGCTGCGGCCGTGAAGGCCATACAGGAGGGGTTTACCAAATACACTCCCGTGGGCGGCATCGACGAACTAAAGGACGCCATTATTGCTAAAATGTCCAGGGATCATGGACTTCCCTATAAACGCTCCCAGGTAGTTGTCTCCTGCGGGGCAAAACACACATTGTATAACCTCATCCAGATCCTCTGTGAGGAAGGAGATGAAGTTATCATTCCGGCTCCATACTGGGTATCCTATGTCGATATCGTTGTCCTCGCCGGGGCGACGCCAGTGATCATCGACACCCCCGAAAAAGGAGGTTTTAAACTGACCCCGGAACTGCTGAAGAAGGCGATTACGGACCGATCAAAGGCCATTATTCTCAACAGTCCCTCCAATCCGACGGGATTTGCATACCACCGCAGTGAGCTGGAGGCCCTGGCCGCGGTGATCGAACCGACGAGTATGACTGTTATTTCCGACGACATCTATGAAAAGATCCTCTACGATGGTTTTGAGTTTTTCAGTATCGCCGCGGTCAGCGAGGCGCTCCGGAACAGGACCGTAGTCGTCAATGGGGTTTCCAAGGCCTATGCCATGACGGGCTGGCGGATCGGCTATGCAGCCGGACCGGAAGAAATAATTGCCGCCATTACCAAGCTGCAGAGCCAGAATACATCGAATCCGACGTCCATCGCCCAGAAGGCCTCCGTAGAAGCCCTCAATGGCGATCAGTCAGCCGTCGCAATGATGGTAAAGGCCTTCCGCGAAAGGCGCAACGTAATTGTAGATGCCTTAAATGCGATTCCGTCGATTTCCTGCCCCCTTCCTCAAGGGGCGTTTTATGTCTTCCCGAATGTCTCCGCCCTCTATGGCCGCTCCTGTCAAGGCAGGAAGATCGCTAATTCATCGGACCTGGCAGCGTACCTACTCGACGAGGCCAATGTAGCCGTTGTTCCCGGAGCGGATTTCGGCAACGACAATTACATCCGCCTGTCCTATGCGACGTCTTTAAAATTAATTGAAGAGGGGATCAAACGAATCGATCAGGCTTGCTCCCGGCTCGTTTAGTTTTTATTCACCTTGTCGCCATGGAGTTGTAAATGCTGGTAAATACGAGAAGGAAGACGCGACCGGTCTTTCTTGGCAAGGTACAGATAGGCGGCGACGCTCCGGTGTCGGTACAGTCCATGACCTCAACTGATACCCGGGACGTCGGTAAAACCCTAGCCCAGATCCGCAGGCTGGAGAAGGCGGGATGTGAGATTATCCGTATCGCCGTGCCGGACGAAGAGGCGGCGGCAGCCATTCCGAAAATCAGGAAAAAGATCCATACCCCCTTGATCGCCGACATCCACTTTCAGCATCGCTTGGCGATAATGGCGATTGAAGCCGGGGTGGAAGGGATCCGCATCAACCCGGGGAACATGAAGAGAAAGACCATTCCCGAGGTAGTGAAGGCGGCCCGGGAGCATGGAACGGTGATTCGCATCGGCGTCAATGCGGGATCTGTGGAGAAAGATCTACTGAAAAAGCATGGCGGCCCGGACGCAGAAGCACTGGTGGAGAGCGCCCTGGGCCATATTCGCCTTCTTGAGGACCTTGATTTTGAACAAATCAAGGTTTCCCTGAAGTCATCGGATGTGACGGTGATGATCAGGGCTTATCAACTTCTTTCTGAAAAAGTTGACTATCCCCTCCATCTTGGCGTTACCGAGGCGGGCAGTCTGATGAGGGCAACGGTAAAATCGGCAATTGGCATCGGGACGCTCCTTTATCAGGGGATTGGCGATACCATCAGGGTTTCCGTCACCGGGGATCCGGTTAACGAGATTCCTGTTGCTTACGGTATCCTTCGGGCCTTGAAGATGCGCATGATCGGACCGGATATCATCTCCTGCCCCACCTGCGGCAGGTGCGAGATCGACCTCCTGAAATTGTCCCGGGCGGTGGAAAAGCGTCTGGCGGGACGGAAAGACTATCTGAAAATTGCCCTCATGGGTTGCGTGGTGAATGGACCGGGGGAGGCGGCGGAGGCGGACGTCGGTATTGCCGGTGGACGGGGAGCGGGGATGCTGTTCCGGAAGGGACAGATTATCAGAAGAGTCAAAGAAGGAGACTTCGTTGAGGCTTTATTAACGGAGATCGAGGACATAACAAAGAAGAAAAAGGAGGCCTGATGCGTTACTCACAAATGTTTCTGCCGACACTCAAAGAGATCCCTTCCGATGCGGAGGTGATCAGTCATCAACTCATGCTGCGGGCGGGAATGATCCGGAAATTGACAAGCGGGGTCTATTCCTATCTACCGATGGGTTATCGCGTCATCCGGAAGGTGGAGCAGATCATCAGAGAGGAAATGAACCGCGCCGGGGCTCAGGAGATCTTTATGCCCACGGTTCAACCGGCGGAGTTATGGAGGGAATCGGGACGGTGGAACTTTTACGGGAAAGAACTGCTCCGCTTCCGCGACCGAAAAGACAGCGAATGTTGCCTGGGACCCACCCATGAGGAGGTGGTAACGGATATCGTCAGAAACGGCGTCAAGTCTTACCGTCAGCTTCCCCAGAATCTATATCAGATCCAGACGAAGTTCCGCGATGAAATCCGCCCCCGCTTCGGGCTGATGCGGTGCCGTGAATTCAGCATGAAAGACGCCTACAGCTTTGATATCGATACCGAGAATGCGGACCTCAGTTATCAGAAGATGTTTGCCGCCTATAACCGCATATTCGAACGTTGCGGTCTGAAGTTCCGGCCCGTGGAAGCCGATACGGGCAGCATCGGCGGAAGTTATTCCCACGAGTTTCTCGTCATTGCCGATTCCGGCGAGGATGGGATGGCCTATTGCGAAAGTTGCGGCTATGCCGCCAATCTGGAAAAGGCGGAAATTGCCAGGCCGGAGGAACACGAGGTCGAGGGGTCGTCATATTTGGCCCGGGAAGAAATCCACACCCCCGAGGTGCGGACCATCGAAGAAGTATGCGCCTTTCTCCAGGTCCGGCCTGAGGATGTAATCAAGACTCTGGTCTTCAGTGCCGACGGGGTTCCCGTGGCCGTCCTGGTCCGGGGTGATGAAGAGGTAAACGAGATCAAGGTGAAAAACTACCTTGGCTGTGATGTTCTGGAAATGGCCATGGACGACATGATCCAGGCGACCGCCGGATCGCCCCGGGGATTTGTCGGTCCCATCGGCATCAAGTGCCGGACCCTGGCCGATTATTCCCTGATGAACCTCACGAACATGGTCGTAGGGGCCAACAGGGAGGATTACCATCTGAAGAACGTCAACTTTGAAAGGGATTTCAAGGTAGCGGCCTTTGCCGACCTGCGTGTTGTCCGTGAAAGCGATCCCTGCCCGCGGTGCACCGGGGAAATTCATTTTGCCCGGGGGGTTGAGGTGGGTCATGTCTTCAAATTGGGGACAAAATACAGCAAGGCGATGAAGGCAATTTATCTCGATAAGAACGGGAAAGAGCAATACATGGTCATGGGATGTTACGGGATTGGCGTCGGTCGGACCGTAGCTGCCTGTGTCGAGCAGTATCATGATGACAATGGCATCATCTGGCCCCTGGCCATTGCCCCCTTTCAGGTGATTATCACCCCCGTCAACATGAATGACCGGGATCTGGCCGCAGCCGCCGAAAATCTCTACGCTGATCTCTCGTCCCAAGGCGTCGAGGTGATCCTGGATGACCGCGATGAAAGGGCGGGGGTGAAGTTCAAAGACGCCGATTTAATCGGCATTCCCCTGCGGGTCACCATTGGCCCCAAAAACCTCGCCGCAGGAAACGTTGAGATCAAAACCAGGAAGTCCGGGGAGACCAATGTTTTATCTGTCGAAGAGGTAAAAAATTTCATTTTAGGTGCAATTCGTCAAATATGATGGTCTGAAAGATAACATGCTCCGTATTACCGACATACTTGACAAAACCCAAGCCTATCTCCCCCTGGATGATCAGGAAATGATCGAGAAGGCTTATATCTTTTCCGCTTCCGTGCATCAGGGGCAAATGCGGCTCTCGGGGGAGCCCTACCTGACCCATCCCATGGAAGTTGCCGGTATGCTTGCGGACATGAAGCTGGACGCCGCAACCATCATTACCGGCCTCCTCCACGACACCGTGGAGGACACCCTTACCACGACCGCCCAGATCGAAGCGGCATTTGGTAAAGACGTGGCGTTTCTTGTCGATGGTCTTACCAAGATCAGCAAGATTACCCTGGGATCACAGGAGGAACGTCAGGCGGAGAACTTCCGGAAGATGATTCTGGCCATGTCTGCCGATCTCAGGATTCTTGTTGTCCGCCTTGCCGATCGTATTCACAACATGCGGACCCTTAAACATCAACCACCGGACAAGCAAAGGTATATAGCCACGGAAACCCTCGATCTTTACGCCCCCCTGGCCAATCGCCTCGGTATCAACTGGATGAAGGTGGAACTTGAGGATCTTTCTTTTCTCTATCTTGAAAAAGACGCCTATAGCGAACTCTCCCGACGGATTGAGAAGAAGCAGGAGCAGCGGAATCAGTACACCGCAGAGGTCAAGGGGGTTATTGCCCAGGAGATTGCAAAACACGGTCTCAAGGGTGAAGTGGAGGGAAGGGCGAAGCATTTTTATAGTATTTACATGAAGATGCAGAATCAGCGCATCGATTTTGACGAAGTATACGATCTTATCGCTTTCCGGATTGTCCTGGATACGGACAAGGACAGGGATTGTTATGAGGCCCTGAGCATTGTCCATGCCCTCTGGAAACCCGTTCCGGGCCGCTTCAAGGATCGGATTGCCATGCCCAAGGCGAATGGCTACCGGTCCCTCCATACCACGGTTATCGGGCCCTATGGAGAGCGGGTCGAGATTCAGATTCGGACGCGAGAAATGCATGAGTGGGCGGAAGAGGGGATTGCCGCCCACTGGCGTTATAAGGAAAAGCGGGCGAACCTGGGCACGGAAGATCAGCAAATCATGAAACTCCGGGAACTTCTGGACGTTCAGCAGGAGGTCGAAAATCCGAGGGAGTTCATGGCCAATCTTAAGCTGGCCCTTTTCCCGGATGAAGTTTACGTTTTTACGCCGAATGGAGATGTTCAGGCCTTCCCAAAAGGGGCGACGCCCCTCGATTTTGCGTACAGTATCCATACGGATGTGGGACATCAATGTATCGGGGCCAAGGTCAACCGAAGTATCGTACCCTTGAAGTATGAACTCCAGAATGGTGATACCGTTGAAATCATCACGAAGGCCGGACATCATCCCGGAAAGGACTGGTTGAAATGGGCAGTTACCTCCCGGGCCCGCTCCAAGATTAAAAACTGGATCAAGACGGAGGAGAGAAAGCGCAGCATTGAAATCGGAAGGGAGATCCTGGATAAGGAATTCAAAAAGCATAGCCTCAAACTCTCACAACTGCTGAAGTCGGAGGATCTGAAGAAACTCTATGAAGAGCATAACGTCAACACGCCGGACGACGTGATGGCTCTGGTCGGTTACGGAAGGCTCTCGGCTAGACACATCGTCAACCGTTTTCTCCCCGAGATAGCCCCCAAGACGGAAGAAGGCTTTATAGACAAGCCCGCGAGAAAGGCAAAAAATGCACCGTCCTTAGGCATCTCTCTTACCGGAATTGAGGATGTCCTTGTCAAAATGGCCCGCTGCTGCGATCCAATTCCCGGCGATGAGATTGTCGGCTATATCTCCCGGGGAAGGGGGATTACTATCCATACCGCCCAATGCACGAATGTCCAGGAACTGGATCCCGAAAGGGTCATTGAGGTATCGTGGAATATTAAGGACAAGCAGACCTATTCCGTAGATATACGCGTGGTCTGCAAGGATAAGAAAGGGGTTATCGCGGATGTCAGCTCCGTAATATCCGCAATGGATATCAACATCAGCCATGCAGAAGTGGAAACTACTCCAGAATTGCAGGCTATTTGTAACTTCCGGATTGATGTCCACGACCTGAAACAATTCAATCAAGTTGTTGCCGCCGTAAAAAAAGTCAAGTGTGTGATCTCCATCGAACGTCTGAAGAAATCGTGATCGCGTGTTCTATATTGACAGGCGGGGGCTTTATGAAGTATGTACCGCCCACAGCAAAGGTAGGGGAAATGAAGAAAATCAAGATTATCAGCATTTATGCAATCATCGTCATCCTCGGGATCTGCTGCCTGGCCGGACAACCATCGGCTCAACAGGAGCGGAGCAGCAAGGCGATTATCA
>DMAT01000009.1 GCA_003451635.1 Syntrophus sp. (in: bacteria)
AGATTTCCATTTTTCTGGTGATCCTGTCGCTGGCGTTGTTCTTCATGGATCTGCCCTTTCTTCGCTTCATGGAGTTAAAATCCCTGGATCTGCGGATGGTATCCCGGGGGCAGTTGCCGGCGGGAGGGGAAGTCGTCATTGCCACCATCGATGAAAAGAGCCTCAGCGAATTAGGCAGATGGCCCTGGTCAAGGACGGTGACTGCACGTCTTGTCGATACCCTGAAGGGCTACGGCGCCAAAGCGGTCGGGTTTGATATTGTCTTTGCCGAGCCTGATCGGAATGCAAGTATGCAAACCCTCTCCGAAATCTTTCAGGATGCAAAAAAAATAGGCATTCAGGATGCCCGTCTCACGGGGCTTCTGGAGGATAAGGCAAAAGCGGCTAATACCGACGCCATTCTTGCCAACTCCATCGAAAAGGCAAAGAATGTGAGTCTCGGCTATTTTTTTCATACGACGGCAAAAGATGTCGGTTTTATCAATGACGAGTATATTGCCGCCAGTTCCGCCCTGATTGGCGGTTCCATGTATTCCATGGTGCGGGCGAAAGGACAGGCGGGAACATACAACATCATCCAGGCCTATGCCCCGGTTCCGAGCATCAAGGAGATTGCGGAAGCAGGAGAAAACAGCGGCTATTTCAATGCCTTTCCCGATCCGGACGGCGTCGTTCGCTGGGCGCCCCTGGTTATCAAATTTCAGGATAATTATTTCTATTCTCTGCCTGTAGCCATGCTGATGCAGTATCTCGATTTTCCCATGATCGTCCTCAACCTTGCCGATTTTGGCGTGGAAAGCGTCATGATCGGGGACCTGCGCATTCCCACCGATGAAAGCGGACGCTTGCTCATCAATTACCTGGGGCCAGCCAAGACCTTTCCTCATTATTCCATTACCGACATCCTGAACGGTCGTCTTTCTCCCGATCTTTTCAAGGGAAAGATCGTAGTTGTCGGCGCCACCGCCACTGGTATTTACGACCTGCGGGTGACCCCCTTCAGCCCCGTTTATCCGGGGGTGGAACTCCATGCGACGGTAGTCGACAACGTCCTCCACCGGAATTTTCTGGAACAGTCGGCGTGGACGACCTTTATTGACGTCTGTAACATCGTCGTATTCGGTATGATCATGGGTATTGCCGTCCCGCGGGTCAAAGCGGTTCAGGGCATCATCCTCGCACTGGCCCTCACCGGCGGTTTTGTTGTGGCCAATACACTAATTTTTGCCAAGTTCAATACCTGGATCAACATGATTTATCCGGTATTGACCATGATGACGATATATTTGATCATAACGGTATATCGGTACTTCACGGAAGAGCGGGAAAAGAAAAAGATTCGCGGCGCCTTTCAGTATTATCTGACGGCCTCGGTCATCACCGAGATCCTCAAGGATCCCAGTAAGTTGAAATTAGGTGGAGACAAAAAGAACCTGACGGTCATGTTTTCGGACATTCGGGGCTTCACGACGATCTCGGAAAAGCTGAGCCCCGAGGAACTTGTCAGACTCCTGAACGAGTACCTGACGGTCATGACGGATATCGTCTTCAAATATGAGGGCCTCCTCGACAAGTATATCGGCGATGCCATCATGGCCGTATTCGGCGCGCCGCTGGAACAGCCTGATCACGCCCTGCGCGGTTGCCGGACCGCCCTGGAGATGATGACGGAACTGAAGGTGCTCCAGGAGAGGTGGGCCCAGGAGGGAAGACCCTACGTGGATATCGGCGTCGGGATCAACACCGGCGATATGGTGGTCGGAAACATGGGTTCGAATATGCGCTTTGATTACACCGTCATGGGTGACCATGTCAATCTCAGCTCCCGTCTCGAGGGGATCAACAAGGAGTACGGGACCCATATCGTGCTCAGCGAATTTACCTATGAGGTCGTCAAGGAAGAGATGTTCTGCCGGGAACTCGACTCCGTGCGCGTCAAGGGTAAGAAGCTTCCCGTGAAGATCTATGAATTGATCTGTGATAAGAGGGACGCGGCGGAACACGAGGAATATATAAGGCGTTTTCACGATGGTATGGAAAAATACAAACAGGGCCGGTGGGATGAAGGCATCGCGGCGTTTGAAAGCGTTCTGGAGATTCTTTCAGATGACCCCCCGGCGAAACTCTACATCCAGCGTTGCCGGGACTTGAAGGAGCATCCCCCGGAAGGGGAGTGGGATGGTGTCTTCACCATGACCAAAAAGTAGGAGAGCGGAATATATTTATGCCTTATCAGGAAGTTCATAAATACCGGAGTTGGGTCGAGGTTGACCTGGATCATTTTGCCAGGAACTGGAAGGAGATGAAGCGTCTGGTCCGGCCGGGCGTGAAGATCCTCCAGGTGGTCAAGGCAGATGCCTACGGTCACGGGGCCATCGAAATTGCCGAAGTGGCCCTGAAAAACGGCGCCGTCTATCTTGGGGTGGCCAACGCCGATGAAGGCGTTCAGCTCCGGGTCAGCGGCGTCATGTCCCCGATTGTAATCCTCAGCCCTTCACCGGAAGGGGAAATCGGCGATATCATCAAATACAATCTTATCCCTTCTGTTTCGGACCTCCATTTTGCAAGGTCCCTCCAGGATCGTTGCGAGAAGGCCCATATCCGGATATCTGTTCATATCGAGGTGGATACGGGGATGGGAAGAGGGGGAACCCTTTACTACGAGGCATTTCAAACGATTAAAGATATCCTTGCCCTTTCGAACCTTATCGTCGAAGGGATTTTCACCCATCTGTCTTCGAGCGAGACCCTTCTGGAATATAACGAGGGACAGGCGCAGCTTTTCAGTCGTCTCCTCGCCCAACTGGAAGAGGCGGGAATCCGCATCCCCATCCGCCATATGTCGAACAGCGGCGCCATGCTGAACTACCCCCAGTTCAATTTCGACATGGTGCGGCCGGGGCTCATGTCCTACGGT
>DMAT01000330.1 GCA_003451635.1 Syntrophus sp. (in: bacteria)
TGGAACCGACCATCAAATCAGAGAATATTTCTTCCCGGTACAGATTATTTTGATTGATCCTGATGGTGGCTTGCTTATTTTCTTCCATAGTAATCTTCCTCCCCCGATCTTTCCCTTTAATTAAAGCGCGCATTTAATGGCGCTATATTTGCCGCCGCCACATAGCATAGATAGCAAATAAAGCAAATTAGATTTATTTGATCTGTTGCGAACTACTGAAGACACATCGATATACATTTGTAATCATTAACTATGCAATAAAAAGACTTGCAATATGTTTTGGAACTTGGCTATACATTACGCCACTGCAAGACAGGGCAGGGTCCTTTCTCCGAAGTCAATGCTGTGTTCGTGTGCCGTCGTCTAAACAAGTCCTGAGATTGCTTCATGAAGTTTCTATTGGGAGGTCATCATGTGGAAGATGGATCAGATACGGAAATTTCGTAAAAAAATCCTCGCACCTGTAACCATCATGTTTATTCACCACCACCACGCCAGGCATTCAATCAATATGAATATCCCGATGTTTCTTCTTCCCCTGGCCGCAGTACTATGCACGCTGGGGGCAATCTATGTAGGCTCCGTTGTTGCGGAACTATTCAGTTATCAGGTAAGGGAAAGTCAGCTCCGGGAATATTCGGAGAAGGTCGGCGAGTTCAATTCTGCCCTTACTTCCGTGAAAAAAATGGAAAGTGATCTGAAGACCTTGATTTCATATGGAACCAAGGAAAAAATTCTTGAAAATGTTGATACTGCCGATATGGGAACGATGGATATTTATCAGATCCAGAAGCAGATACAATTATCCATGAATACCGTGGCCAGTATTAATGAATACCTCCGCGCCGAGAAAGACTTATATCTATCGACACCAAGGGGCTTTCCTGTTGAGGGCAGGATGACTTCTTTGTTTGGCAGCCGAACGAACCCGATCACCGGACGTGTGGAACTCCACCGAGGAATCGATATTGCCGCTCCCTCAGGTACGCCGGTGAAAGCGACGGCAGACGGGGTGGTGAGTTTTTCCGGATGGAATGGAGGAGGCGGAAATACGGTTGTCATCGAACATGGTCATGGTTTCTCGAGTTGTTATGCCCACAATAGCGCCAACAAGGTGACAGTGGGACAAATGGTCAAACGTGGTGAAACAGTAAGTCACGTCGGGGCTACCGGTAACGCCACAGGCAGTCACGTTCACTATGAAATATGGCAAGGTGGAAGAGTCATCAACCCGAAACAGCATATGGAGGGATCCCATGTTCCATAAAAAAGCGGACAAACTTCATCTGGTCCTGGGAGAAAACTCGAAGATCACCGGCAATGTTGAGTCACCGGGGACGGTATTTATTGACGGGACTCTCATCGGCAACGTGGAAGGGGTGAAGGTTATCCTAGGCGAACACAGTTATATTAGTGGCAATATCAAGGCCGGTGCCATCATTATCGGCGGCAAGATTGACGGACACCTGACAGGAACAGAGAAGGTGGAAATCACGGCGACGGGCCACGTTACCGGGGACATAACAACGAAAACGCTATCCATTACGGAAGGAGGAATATTTAACGGAGCCTCCCAAATGGAAGTGGATGCAGAAAAAACAACCGGCAAGATTGTAGAGTTCCTGGCCAAGGAGCAGTAACAGGCGTTCCACCTGTCACCACGTCTGGGAGGCTTTATTGTGGGCAAGGCCCTGGAAAACGCTATAGCGTCGGTTATTCAATTGTAAATAAATCAAATGCTATGTTAGGCCACGGGGAATACCCGCTTCACAGGGAACGGCGGTCTGACAAAAACCGCATCCGTAGCTGTTAAACCCATAATTCCTTTTCGCATATTCGGCGGCTATCTCAAAAAGATATTTCTTGCAGACATCCTTATCGTGCCCCTGCTCCGTGATAGCGCCGGCGGGGCAACGGGAGATGCACTTTCTGCATTTCCCTTTTACGTAAAACAGACAGTAATCGTGCTGATGGTTGTATTTTCTTGGTGTAGGCTGAATTACGATTTTGGCAACCATAGAGCCGCAGCGCATGGCCTTGCCTTTCTCCGTAATTAAACCATCGCACAGACCGAAAGTGCCAAGTCCGGATACAAAAGCGGCGTGACGCTCGGACCAGTTGGAGGCAAAACCGTATCCTTCTGAAGTCTGCCAGCCCCAGGAAGGGGAAAGAACCGGGACGACAGCGGGATGGCCTTGATGACCAAGTATATCTAACAGATGACGGGCGAGGTTGAGATTTGTTTCTTCGCCAAAGTTCCGTGATCGCGACCATCTCTCGGCGGGGTATTTCTTATGTCGCCGTTGATCTCTCCTCGTTGCGGCAGTCTGGGGGAGAACCCAACTGATGACGGTAAGATCCTCTGGCAGGGCGGGAATCCCAGGAAAAGTAAGAGTAAAGATTTCTTTCGGTGTCCAATAAAAGGGGCCGATATCGGATTTGAGCTGCCGATAAAGGGGGTCATTGCCGCTCGAAAAGCCGATAAGTGCTTCTTCCCATGCCTTCTCGCCGGTAACGGTCTGAAGCGAGTTGTGGGGTGAGGAAAGAAATTCGTTTATTGCCGAGGTGATGATCTGGCTTGATGTTGGCATTTTCCCTCCCTTGATTATATGGACAATTCGCTTTTATTGATCTATAAATGAATCAAAATAATAATGCAAACCATGAGATCAAAATGAAAGATATTTTATACTCCCCCGTTGATCAATCAGCAGCGGATTATGTGCCGGCGTTGCGAAGCCTCCTGGAAAAGATGACCTGCCCATCTTCCGCAGGTGAAAGGGTTGGCATCAAGGTGCACTGGGGTGAGCGGGGCAACCGGTCTTTTCTCTCCCCCGCATACGTCAGAGAAATTGTGCAATGGCAGTTAGGAAGAGGCGCCAAACCCTATGTCTTTGATACGACCGTCCTGTATTCAGGAGGACGGCGGACGGCCGCAGAATCCCTCAGGACGGCGCGGGAAAACGGTTATGACGAGAATTACCTGGGTTGTGAGATTATTGTAGCCGACGGGAGCGATGGCCGGTCGGTGACGGACATAACTGCCCATGGTAATCACTTTGCGACCGTTCAGGTGGCCGATGTTTTCAAAGATACAGACGCTTTCATTATTTTCTCACATTTCAAAGGTCATATGGCCGCGAGCTTTGGCGGGGCCATCAAGAACCTGTCCATGGGTTTTGCCTCCCGGGCGCAAAAACAGCGGATGCACGCCGACGTCCATCCGGAATTGATAAAGAAGTCCTGCATCAAATGTGGTTTGTGCAGCGAGGTATGTCCGACGGGGGCCACCCGGCAAGATCCGGAGGAATATCCCGAGTTCGATCTTGAAATGTGCATCGGATGTGCCCAATGTATCGGCCTTTGCCCGGAAGTAGCGTTGAGAATTCTCTGGGAAACAGACGATCTTGTCTTTCAGGAAAAGCTTGTTGAAACTGCGGCGGCGGTCTGGAAAATGATCGCCGGCAAAACGATCCTGATCAATGCCTGTATCCGCATTACCGCCGAGTGCGACTGCTGGCCGGGGCATAATCCGGTCATCGCCCCCGATTACGGTTTTGTCGGTGGGTATCACCCGCTGAGCATCGATGAAGCATCCCTGGAGAGAGTCGGCAAGGAACCCTTTGAGAAAACCCATCCCGGTGTAAACTGGGATAGGCAGTTTACGTACGCCCGTCAGATTGGCATGTAACGATTAGGATCAGGCGCGGGCGAATTTCCCATCAACAATTTCGATCAGACCTTTCTTAAGGAGCCAATCGATGTGCTTAACCGTCAGGGCGTGCTCTCCGAATTCAAAGAAGGCTAGCGGTTCCCTGGGTTTTCCATAGATAAGCCAGGATTGCACGATTTCCGTTATGCTGCGAGGTGTGGCAAGGAAACTTAAAATTTTTTCTTCCCGCTGATAAATGACATTTTCATATTGCCGCCAAAGTTGGTCTTCATTATCAGTAATAACGCCGGTGTCGTGGCCGGTGAACCATATGTCCGCAGGCGTTGCCCTTAATCGTCGGAGGGAGTCGGTCGTCTCTTCGATGCTGGAATAAAGATCACCGTACCATGGACCAAAGGATGTCATGTCGTAATCGCCGAGAAAGAGGATACCCTGCTCCCGGAAAAGAAATGACAGATGGCCCGGCGTATGACCGGGAGCGCCAATAATCTCCACCGTTATATTCCCAAAGGGAATTACATCGCCGTCTTCAAGAAAAGAAGTCGGATTACGGGGGCGGAAACGGAACGTTTCCTCAATAAGCTTCCGCCAGTGATTCCGGTGCGGGTCTTTGAGATTATACCAGTCGAGTAGGACCCCGATGTCACTGAGGGGCGGTGCATCCTTTCGGCAAATCCGCAAGGGAACATCTCCAAAGAGGTCGAGATAAGTGAAGTGATCCTCATGCCAGTGGCTCAGCCATACCTCTTGGATTCCCTCCTGATCCCGGATTTCTCTGAGACGATCCTCGTCCGAGGCAGGGTCGATGATGATTCCCGGTCCCTGAATATAGACGGAATTGCAGTAGGGATATCTGCCCCGTTTGACCCCGGGGATAAACCACACAGGTCCAAAATGCTTTTCGTCAGGTTGCATGGCGAAACTATATGGAAGGAAGGGACATGCTGTCAAGAATTAATGCGGCGATGGTATTTTCTTGACCTCCTTGGGAATTTCTCCTATAGTCCGGCCCTCGATTTACAATCTATTTACGGAGAGGTATAAGCTATGAAAATTATTCTATTAGGAGCCCCGGGAGCGGGTAAAGGCACCGTCGCAAAACTGCTGACTGATTATGACGGATCGGTACAGATATCAACAGGGGACATCCTGCGGGGCGCCGTCAAGGCAGGTACGGAACTGGGTAAGAAGGCAAAAGCGTATATGGATTCAGGAGACCTTGTCCCGGATCAACTGATCATGGAACTGATGAAAGAACGATTGGCTGAGCCGGATTGCCAACAGGGATTCATTCTGGACGGGTTCCCCCGCACCATTCCCCAGGCGGAAGCCCTTAAGGGACTTATGGACGAGCTGAAAATCAGGCTTGATTTTGTCGTAAGTCTGGAAGTTCCCCGCGACGTTATCCTCGATCGTTTGACGACGCGGAGAACCTGTTCCAATTCCGATTGCCAGGAGATCTATAACATCAAGAGCAACCCGCCCCTGCCCGACGGGAGGTGCAAGAAATGCGGAAGCCCGACCATTCAACGGGATGATGAAACGGAAGCGGCTATTCAATACCGTCTGGAAACCTACGCAAAAAAGACCTCCCCCCTCATTGAGTTTTATCAAAAAGAAGGGCTCCTGAAGAAATTTGCATCTCTCAACAGCAAGGATACCGTCGAGGCCGTCAAGAAGCAACTCCAGGCATGATTGATTACGAAAAGGAGCTCAACGATGAACAGTGCCGGGTCGTCCTGGAAAAGGACGGGCCGTTGCTGGTCATCGCCGGTGCAGGGAGCGGCAAGACGCGAACCCTTACCTACCGGGTCGCCCGGCTGATTGAATCCGGCAACCCTCCCGAGCGTATTTTGCTGGCCACTTTTACCAACAAAGCTGCGCGGTCCATGATGTCACGCGTTGCCGCCCTGATGGAAATGGATGTAAGCCGCCTGTGGGGCGGCACCTTTCACCATCTGGGGCACCGCGTGCTGCGTGCTCATGCCAAACGCCTTGGTTACGAGAGCAATTTTCTCATTATTGACTCCGATGACGCCAAGCAAATGGTGAACCGCTGTATTGACGAAACAGTTAAAAACGATGGCCCCAAATTTCCCCGGGGGGACGTCCTGCGGGGGGTGATCAGCTTCTCCCGCAACACCGATGAAGATCTTGCCGATGTCATAGAGGACAGATATCCCTATCTTACGCCTCATCTGGATGCGATTCTTGCTGTTGCCCAACTGTACGGCCTGGAAAAGAAGCGCCTCAACGTCATGGACTTTGATGATCTCCTCATCAACTGGCGGCGCCTCCTCGTTGAACATCCGGACCTGCAGAGCTCATATGCGGAACGATTTCTTCATGTCCTCGTTGACGAGTACCAGGATACGAATGTTCTCCAGTCAGACATTACCGATCTTCTTGCCTCCCACCATCAAAACATCATGGTCGTCGGTGACGACGCCCAGAGCATATATGCCTTCCGGGGGGCAAATTATGCCAATATCATGGATTTTCCCGAAAAATACAAGGAATGCAAGATATACAGGCTGGAGGTGAATTATCGCAGCACTCCGGAAATCCTGAATATGGCCAATCTGAGCATCCTCAACAACGAACGGCAGTTCAAAAAGTCGCTCCGGGCCATTCGTCCCAAAGGAGTCCTTCCGGCACTGGTTCCGCTCAGGAATGTTCAGATGCAGGCAAATTTTGTGGTTCAGCGCATTATCGAGTTGATCGGGGAGGGCTATCCAATCCAGGAGATCGCCGTGCTCTATCGCGCCCACTTCCATTCCATGGACCTGCAGATGGAGATGACCAGACGGGGAATACCTTTCACGATACGGTCGGGAATCCGTTTTTTTGAACAGGCCCATATCAAGGATGTAACCGCATACATGCGGATAACCGTCAATCCCCGCGACGAGATGGCCTGGAAAAGGGTCCTGTGTCTCCAACACCGCGTGGGCAGGCAGACGGCCGACAAGCTCTGGCAGTGGCTTGCCTCCCAGGAAGAACCCCTTCTCGCCGCTGTCGGCGATGATTTTCTTCGCAAGGCGGCACAATCGGCAAGGCCCGGCCTAGCAAAACTCCAGGAGCTTTTGAAGGAGTTGGTCGCGCTGGAAAACAGGGATATCGGAATGATAATTGAAACTATTCTGACCAAGGGGTACGATAATTATTTGCAGGCTACCTTCACCGATGCTGCGCAGCGAACTGATGACCTTTATCAGCTAGCAGTATTTGCCCCCAAGTTCGCCTCTCTCGAAGATTTTTTGCAGGAGATGGTCCTCCTTGCCAATATGGGCGAGGAAGGGGAGACAGACGACAAGGGGGGGGAGGGAAGGGTAATCCTGAGTACCATCCACCAGGCGAAAGGTCTGGAATGGTCTGTGGTTTTCATCCCCTGGTGTGCGGAAGGGATGATTCCTCTTGGCCGGGCGCTGGCAGACCAGGACGGAGAGGAGGAGGAGCGACGGCTCTTTTACGTGGCCATAACCAGGGCCAAGGATCAACTGTACCTCTGTTATCCCACCGTCGATTATCGAAGGGGGATGGGATATGTGCCGGTAAAACCATCACGATTTATCAGGGAATTGACGCCCGCACTTTCCCATCTTCGCGAAAGGCCTTATGAACACTGGGCCGTCGATGAAGAATAAAAGACCTAAAGCCAGCGATCCGTTTTCTGCTTTTCATCGTATTCCGCCCGCAGGGCGATCTGGGTTGCTTCGGCAATATCCTCGACCCTTTTAACCCAGTCCTCGAATTTGATGTCCACGCCGAAGATTCCTACCATTTCGTCACGGTCATCGACAATCGGCGCTGATACGGTTATACAAAGCGCTCCCGTCATCTTGGAAATATAGAAATTCGTGACGTGGATCTTGCCTGTCTGGAGAGGCTTGATAAACCAATCCCGGTCGGATTGATCTGTCCCCACGCCGTAGTTTTCATATTTTGCCCTATCCTGGATATTCGTAATATTTCGTGTCGTTTTGCGACCGTTCATATCAACAACATAGGCAAACTGGATAGAGGGGTTTTCCTCAATGCATTGAAACATCACAGGTTCTTGCGACTCCGGTACCATAGTTTTGATGGCGGGATGTTCGATCACCTGTTTCACGACCCCTACCGCAGCCTGAGCGGCCTGGTATTTAATCTTGTCAAGCTCGGACATGAAGAGTTCGGGTAGGTATTTTCGAACCCGCTTTTCTAGTTCCTCATTGGAAATACTTGTTACCCGTCCGGATTCGTACTCCTCCATTATCCACTTGTGAATTTTCGAAATTCCCGGATGGCGCTTGTCAATGGCTACTTCTTCATCAAGATTAAAGTGGGTATTGATCCAGAAGGCTATTCCGGACTTGCCGGATACATCCGTTACCATGGGAACAATCGGTCTTTTCAAAATCTTGGTAGTATCGAAGATGTTGTAAATCTCTTCACATTTGATCAGTCCATCGAGGTGGACGCCGGCGCGGGTGACATTAAAATCGGCGCCGATAAAAGGATAGTTGGCTGGAATTTTATGGC
>DMAT01000188.1 GCA_003451635.1 Syntrophus sp. (in: bacteria)
CCCACCAAAGAAATCAAGGGGTTAGCCAAGTCAAGGTTAACCCCTTTTTTCTTGACCTGTCGAACATTTTCCTCCAAAATTAAATAAAGTAAAAAGGCGACAATATGACTTCCATCATCAAAACTATAAAAATGCGTCGTTCCTGCCGAACCTATGAGATCAGGCCGCTTGGGCAAGAGAAGCGCATTGCCTGTGAGGTGTTTCTGACTGGCAACACCACCGGTCCTTTTGGAAGTAAGGTTCGTTTCACACTTTCCGATATGCATCAAATTAAACTTGAGGAAGCGAAGGTTCCCGGAACCTATGGCGTTATCCAGGGTGCACAATTCTTTATCATCGGGGCGGTAGGAAAGTCCGAAATGGCAATGGAAGATTTTGGTTACACCATGGAAAGAAATGTTCTTTATGGCACAGAATCAGGGTGCGGAACATGCTGGCTGGGGGGGACGTTCAAGCGAACAGGCTTTGCCCGTATCATCGATCTTCAGGAGGATGAGCTGCTGCCGGCCGTCACTCCCTTGGGTTTTCCGAAGCAAAAGAAATCGCTTACGGACCGTTTCTTCAGATATGTGGCCTCCTCCGACAAGAGGAAACCATGGGAGCAAATATTCTTTCTGAATAATCTCGAAACACCCCTCAGCGGCGACCAGGCAGGCGACTTTGGCCAGGTGCTCGAATGCCTCCGGATCGGACCTTCGGCATCGAACAGGCAACCCTGGCGGATCATCAAAGAGAAAGACTCTACGATTTTCCATTTCTATCTTAAGAGAACCCCCGGCTATGGTAATTTGATCGGCGGAATAAGTCTTCAAAACATCGATATGGGCATTGCCATGTGCCATTTTGAGTTGTCGGCGCTGGAAATGGGACTGAACGGTCAGTGGGTGAGGCGGATCTTTCCGGAAGCGAAAGCAGCGCCGGGGGGTATGGAATATATTGTTAGCTGGATCGGAGCGTAAGACTAACCCCAAGGATGATAAAAATATCCCATATCCACAAACAAATCTCAAATATCTCAAAAAACTGTTGACTCTGATAGGTCCTTATATTAGCTTGTTTCGTTAATTAATTTCCGGAGTATTGAGGGATTGTCTAAAAATTATTTCTATATTCGCACATTTGGCTGCCAGATGAATGTCCACGATTCCGAGCAGTTGGCTTCCATGATGATCGACGCCGGTTTCGAACAGACTGAGGATATAAACCAGGCGCAGGTAATTCTTGTAAATACTTGCAGTATCAGGGAAAAAGTGGCGCTTAAAATCGTCAGCCAAATCGGCCGCTACCGGCAGTTGAAGGAAAATAATCCTGACCTTGTTATCGGCGTGGGAGGTTGTCTCGCCCAGCACTGGGGGCAGTCCCTTTTGAGAAAAAACGTCGGCATCGATCTTGTGTTTGGAACACATGCCCTGGACAGGGCGCCGGCAATGATCAGGAGGATACAAAGAAAAGGGGGAGCGATTGTAGATACGTCATTCCGGGAAGACATTCCTTCTATGAGTATATGTCCACGGCCGGACAATGCGAATTTACAGGCCTTTGTCACCATTATGCAGGGATGCGACAACTTCTGCTCTTATTGCGTGGTTCCCCACCTGCGGGGAAGGGAAAAAAGTCGCCCAAGTCAGAACATCATCGATGAAATCAGGGCACTTGTTGCCCATGGCGTCAAAGAGGTGACCCTCTTGGGGCAGAATGTGAATTCCTATGGCAAGGGACTGGTTGAGGGGCTTTGTTTTTCTGATCTCATCACGAAAATAGACGCCATTGATGGTCTCGAGAGGATAAGGTTTACCACGTCCCATCCCAAAGACCTTACCGAGGATTTGATCAATTGCTTCGGGAAACTTGGGAAGCTTTGCGAATATATTCATTTGCCTTTTCAGACCGGTTCTAATAGCGTTCTGGGAAGGATGAATCGCGGCTATACCAGAGAAGATTACTACACCAAAGTGGAAAGCCTCCGGGAGACCTGTCCGGGCATCGCCATCAGTTCCGACGCGATGGTGGGTTTTCCAGGAGAAACAACAACGGATTTTGAAGCTACTATGGAATTGATTGATAAAATCCGGTTTGACAACCTTTTTTCGTTCAAGTATTCTGAACGTGAGGGAACGACAGCCGTTAACCTCGACGATAAAGTTCCTGAAAAGGAAAAAAGCCGCCGCCTCAGTTTACTACAGGAACTTCAGGATTGCCATACCCTGGAAATGAACAAGGCAATGGTTGGTAAGGCCATCGATGTCCTTGTTGAGGGAATCAGTAAGAACAGTTCCAGAGATATGATGGGACGAACAAGAACTAACAAGGTCGTGAACTTCAGAAGTAAGGAGAATCTACACGGCAAAACCGTCAATATTCACATTACCGCAGGATATTTGCATTCACTGAGGGGAGAACTTTCTTGAGAAGGAGGATGGGATGTTGATTGAAATGAAGATCACCGGTCTGACGATAGATCCGATTACGAGCACCCCGATCGTCATTCTGAAGGACATTGAAGAGAAAAAGGCCATTCCCATCTGGATTGGCTTGTTTGAAGCCAGCGCCATCGCAACGCAGTTGGAAAAGATTTCCTTTTCCAGGCCCATGACCCATGATTTGATTAAAGAAATATTAAGAGTACTCGGCGTGGAAGTTGTGCGTGTGGAAATTCACGATCTCCGGAACAACACTTTTTTTGCAAACATGCATTTGCAGGGAGACGGGAAGACATACATTGTCGATGCCCGTCCCAGTGACGCTATTGCCATTGCCCTCAGGACAGACGCACCAATTTATGTTGAAGAAAAAGTAATCGAAAAGTCAAGAAACGTCGATATTGGCTCCAACATAGAGGACATGGAGAAACTGAAGGAAGATAAATTGAAGGATTTCCTCGAAAATCTCTCTCCCGAAGCATTTGGTAAATACAAGATGTAATAGTTCATTCGATGAAATGATGGTAAATAAATCTACACTGGAAGACGCCATAAAGGCCTTCGGCTTTCATCTTGAGATGGAGCGAAATCTGTCCCCGCAGACATGCAGGGCTTATCTTTCCGACCTCAGAGACTTCTCCGTCTTCATGGAAGGACAACACCTGGATGGCATCGTCATGGAAAAAAAGGACCTTGAGGATTATGGTCAGTTACATCTTCGCACATATCTGGCAAACCTCTACAAGCGCAGACTACAAAAAGCGTCTATTGCCCGCAAACTGGCGGCGATGAACACTTTTTTTCGCTACCTGATTAGAGAAGGAAAAATCGGAGTAAATCCTCTGGCCGGTGTATCGGCGCCACGCAAGGATTTGCTTATGCCCAGACACTTGTCCGTTGATGAGGTCTTTGACCTTCTTGGGGATCGATTTGCAGACGACGTCAAGGGGATGCGGGACAGGGCGATTCTGGAAATATTTTACTCCACGGGGATCCGCTTGAGTGAACTTACGGCGTTGAACAGAGAAGATGTAGATTTTGAGCAGGCACTGATCAGGATACGCGGAAAGGGAAGGAAGGAAAGGATCGTTCCGGTTGGAATACCGGCGCTGAGGACCTTGGAGGGCTATCTGCAAAAAAGAGGCTCTTTGGGGGAGGACGGGAGTCCGGATGGTAGAAAAGCGCCACTGATCACCGGAAGAAATAGTGAGCGGATTAATCCACGGACGGTGGAACGAATAGTTGACAAATATATGCGGATGAGTGGAAACCAAAAAAAAATCAGTCCCCATGCCCTGCGGCATTCATTCGCCACCCATCTGCTCGATGCCGGGGCCGATTTACGGAGCATTCAGGAAATGTTGGGGCATGAGAGTCTCTCGACGACCCAGCGTTATACCTCAGTCAGCGTAGGTCGGCTCATGGATATCTATGACAAATCACATCCCAAGGCGCGAGGAGGATCAAGCCAGGCATGAAAATACGGGGAACAACGATTGTCGCGATTAGGCACAACGGGAAAGTAACTGTTGCCGGAGACGGACAGGTAACCTTCGACGTTACCATCATGAAGCACGGGGCACGCAAGGTCCGCCGTCTCTATCACAACAAGGTCATTGTCGGTTTTGCAGGAACAACGGCGGATGCTTTCACCCTCTTTGACCGTTTTGACCAGAAATTGGAACAGTACAACGGAAATCTTTTACGAGCCGCCGTTGAGCTGACGAAGGACTGGCGAACCGATCGGGTACTGCGTCATCTCGAAGCCCTGATGATTGCCGTCAGCAAGGATAATTTCCTGCTGATTTCCGGTAACGGTGATGTCATTGAATCAGACGATGAAGTCATGGCGATCGGTTCCGGCGGCCCTTACGCACTGGCCGCCGCCCGCGCCCTGGTTCGTTTCTCCGATCTGTCGGCGACGGAAATCGCCACGGAGTCTGTGAAGATCGCCTCGGAAATATGCATTTATACAAATAACAACATTACTGTCGAAGAATTGGATACCAACGATGACTGAAGCACTACCGGCTTTAAATATAGTGGAACGAGAGAATAAAACAAACATGAAGGCCCTGACGCCTCGCGAAATTGTGGAAAAGCTTGATCAGCATATCATCGGTCAGGGGGACGCGAAAAGAGCAGTGGCTATAGCCTTGCGGAACCGCTGGCGGCGACAGAACGTCCCAAAGGAACTTGGCGAAGAGATCTCGCCAAAAAATATCATCATGATCGGACCGACGGGAGTCGGGAAGACTGAAATTGCCCGCCGCCTTGCCAAACTGGATAATTCTCCTTTTCTCAAGATTGAGGCCTCCAAATTTACGGAAGTGGGCTACGTAGGCAGAGATGTGGAATCCATGATCCGTGACCTTGTAGAACTTGCCATTAACATGGCAAAGGCCGAAGAGCAGGAAAGCGTTAGTTCCAAAGCAGCGTCTTTGGCAGAGGAGGCACTGCTGGACGTTCTCTTGCCACCCAAACCGGTGGAGAGGACAGTCGGACAGATGCTGGATGAAGAAAAAGTATATGATGCAGAGGAAGAAGATCTATTAAAACAGCAGGATACGACCAGGGAAAAGTTACGACGCCTTCTGCATGAAGGAAAGCTTGATGGTCGCTACGTGGAAATAGAGGTATCGGAACAACGTAGCGGTCCCATGATAGAAATATTTTCCACCTCCGGCATCGAAGACATGGGGATGAACATTAAAGAGCTTTTCGGTAATATGTTTCCTCCCAAAAAGAAAAAAAACAGGGTCATGGTTCCGGAAGCCCTGCAAATATTGGCACAGGAGCAGGCACAGCGCCTTGTGGATATGGAAAAGGTGACAAAAACGGCGATTACCAGAGTAGAGCAGTCGGGCATTATCTTTCTCGATGAGATCGACAAGATCGTAGGAAGCGATTCACCCCATGGCCCCGATGTTTCCCGAGAGGGCGTTCAACGGGATTTGTTGCCCATTGTGGAGGGATCGACAGTTAATACCCGTCATGGGATGCTCAAAACAGATCATATCCTGTTTATCGCCGCCGGGGCCTTCAGTGCCACAAAACCATCGGATCTTATCCCGGAACTACAGGGCCGTTTCCCGATCAGGGTAGAGCTGGATTCCCTCGGTAAAGAAGAGTTTATCCGTATTCTCACAGAACCTCATAACGCTCTGATTAAGCAATATATTGAAATGTTAGCCACAGAAGGTCTTAAGGTAACCTTTACGACGGAGGCAATAGCGGAAATCGCCGAAGTGGCCACCATTGTCAATGAAAGAACAGAAAATATCGGGGCGAGAAGACTTTATACGATCATGGAAACCCTCTTGGAGGATATTTCTTTCGACGCCCCCGACATGAGTGAGAAAAACGTGGTAATCGACGCTCAGCAAGTCCAGGATAAGCTTGGAGAGATTATTGAGGATGAAGACCTGAGCCGCTATATTCTTTAAGAATACATTTTTCTGAAGGGGACAAAATGGACAGTGTGAAAAAATCAATGGAAAGGGCAGAGATCCTCATTGAGGCCCTTCCCTACATTCGACGGTTTTACAATAAAATAATTGTGATCAAATACGGCGGTCACGCCATGGTAGATGATGAGCTCAAGGACATGTTTGCCAGGGATGTGCTGATGATGAAATATGTGGGCATTCATCCCGTGGTAGTTCATGGCGGGGGACCCCAGATCGGAGGCTATCTGAAGAAGCTGGGGAAGGAGTCTCATTTTATCCAGGGTTTGCGGGTGACAGACCAGGAGACCATGGACATTGTAGAAATGGTGCTCGTGGGCAAGGTCAACAAGGAGATCGTGGGGCTGATCAACCAGCACGGGGGAAAGGCCGTCGGTTTGAGCGGGAAGGACGGCAGTCTCATCCGGGCGGAGAAGTATCTTTTAAGCGCTGAAAAGGCCAAGGATACACCACCGGAAATTATTGATCTCGGTCTTGTCGGTAAAGTAAAAGAAATTAACGCTTCCCTCATCACGGGCCTGGTAAAGGATGGTTTTATTCCCGTTATTGCCCCTACCGGTCTTGGGGATAAAGGAGAAACCTACAATATCAATGCTGATATCGTTGCCGGAGCAGTAGCAGCCGCTCTTCAGGCAGAAAAGCTTGTTTTGTTAACCGATGTGGAAGGTGTCCTTGACTCTGAAAAGAAACTTATCAATACCATGAGTAACGCCGAGGCCCTGGCGATGATTAATGATAAAGTCATCCACGGCGGGATGTTTCCTAAGGTCAAATGCTGCCTTAAAGCGCTGCGGGGAGGGGTGAGAAAGTCTCACATCATCGACGGCCGCCTGAAACATGCAATTCTGCTGGAGATGTTTACGGATCGAGGCATTGGCACAGAGATTATTATCTAGAAGCATTTATTTACCCATTGACTGTCCGATAACGACATTAAATAATACTTAAAGGAATGGTTGTAAATTATTATGAATAAAGAAGAATGGATGTCTCTTTCCGATAAGTACATTATGGGAACATATAAGCGGTTTCCCGTGGTTTTCACCAGAGGGAAAGGGATGAAGCTATGGGATACCGATGGCAGAGAATATCTGGATTTCGTCGCCGGCATCGCTGTCTGTAGCCTTGGCCATGCCCATCCTGAGGTCACCAACGCCATAAAAAGCCAGGCTGATAAACTGGTCCATGTTTCCAACCTCTACCACATAGACGTCCAGATCGAATATGCCAGGCAGCTTGTACAGCTGACCGCTCTCGATAAGGTCTTCTTTTGTAACAGCGGCGCCGAGGCGAATGAAGGGGCGATCAAACTGGCCAAAAAGTACGGCAATGACCGCAGCGGCGGCATAAAAAATGAGATCGTTACAATGATCGACTCTTTTCATGGTCGGACCATGGCGACGATTACCGCTACGGGTCAGGATAAGTTTCACAAGGGATTCAATCCATTATTAGCGGGATTTCATTATGTTCCTTTCAATGATCTGGGGGCGCTCGGTAAGGCTATCTCCGATAAAACATGTGCCGTCATGATTGAGCCCATCCAGGCGGAAGGCGGCGTCCGGGTCCCCGATCCGGATTATTTTCAGAGTGTTCGACGCCTGTGTGATGAAAAGGATGTCCTGTTGATTCTTGACGAGGTACAGGTGGGTATGGGCCGGACGGGTACCCTTTTTGCCCATGAGCAGGACGGAATAATTCCGGACATCGTTACCATGGCCAAGGCGATGGGAAACGGATTCCCCATCGGCGCCGTCCTTGCCAAAGACAGTGCTGCCTTAGCCTTTGAGCCGGGCAGCCACGCCTCAACCTTTGGCGGCAACCCCCTAGCTATGGCTGCGGCCAAAGCGACGCTGGAGACATTACTCAGGGATGATCTCATATCGAACTGTCGGCTCAGGGGTGGCTATTTCATTGGCATGCTCAATGATTTGCGGAAGAAACATCCCATCATCAGAGATGTGCGGGGAAGGGGGCTTCTCATTGGCATGGAGCTTGATGGCGAAGTCGCAGGGATAATCAAAAAATGTATGGATCGCGGGTTGCTCATAGCATCAGCGGGGCCACGGGTTTTGCGGTTTGTTCCGCCCCTGATCGTGACGGGGCAGGAAATCGATCAAGTTATAGAGATCCTGGATAGCGTTTTGCGGGAGGGGGCATGAAAAAAGATCTGGTGACGGAGTATGATCTTGATATTGACGATTTTCAGGTCATCTTCGCGCGGTCACGGTCCCTGAAAAGATTTCTTAAAGAAGGAAGGCCACACCGGACCTTAGCGGGAAAAACACTGGGAATGATCTTCGAGAAGGCCTCCACCAGAACCCGCCTTTCCTTTGAGGTTGGCATGTATCAGCTTGGGGGCCTGGCCCTTTTTCTGAGTACAAAAGATACGCAGATCGGCAGAGGGGAAACGGTTGCCGATACGGCGAGAATCATGTCCCGTTATTTAGACGGGATCATGATCAGGACATTTGCCCAGAAAACTGTTGAGGATCTGGCCTTGTATGCCGCCATTCCCGTCATCAACGGCCTCACAGATCTTCTCCATCCCTGCCAGATTTTAAGCGACCTGTTCACGATCATCGAGCAAAAGGGCGATTATGCAGGATTGAAGATAGCCTACATCGGAGATGGAAACAATATCGCCAATTCATGGATAAATGCCGCATCAAGGCTCCCTATTCAACTATCTCTTGCCTGTCCGGAAGGGTATGACCCGCACCCGGGGCTCCTGGAAAGGGGAATGAGGGAGGCCCGCGCAGGAATACATTTGTTTCGTGACCCTGTGGAGGCCATCCAGATGGCCGATGTCGTTTATACCGACGTCTGGGCGAGTATGGGTCAGGAAGAGGAACAGGAAGTGCGGGCGAAGATATTCAGATCCTATCAGATTAATCAGGTACTTTTAGGGCACGCAAAGAATAATGTGATAGTCATGCATTGCCTTCCGGCTCATCGTGGCGAGGAAATCACTTCCGAGGTGATCGACGGACCTCATTCCGTAGTTCTTGACCAGGCGGAAAACCGCCTCCACGTCCAGAAGGCAATCCTGGAAACATTGATGAAGGAGGATAGAAATAATGAGTTATAAAATCAAGAAGGTCGTCCTTGCTTACTCCGGCGGTCTGGACACATCGGTCATCGTCAGGTGGCTGATTGAAACTTACAAGTGTGAGGTGGTCTGCTTTGCTGCCGATGTCGGTCAGAAGGAGGAATTGGACGGACTGAAGGAAAAGGCCATCAATACGGGGGCCAGTAAGATCTACATTGAAGATCTGACCGAAGAATTCGCCCGAGACTTCATTTTTCCGGCATTGCGGGCAAATGCCATCTATGAAGGGGTTTATCTCCTGGGGACATCCCTGGCAAGACCCTTGATTGCCAAGAAACAGATAGAGATTGCCCATACCGAAGGCGCCGACGCCGTCTGTCACGGGGCAACGGGGAAGGGGAATGACCAGGTGCGGTTTGAAATGACCTATATGGCCCTCGATCCTTATGTACGGATCATTTCTTCCTGGAAAGATCCTCACTGGACCTTCGATTCCCGCCAGTCCATGCTGGATTATGCGGCCAAACATAAAATACCCGTTCCCCTGGTAACGAAGGAAAAACCATACAGCAGCGACAGGAATTCCCTCCATATCTCCCATGAAGGGGGAATACTCGAAGACCCCTGGGCGGAGCCTCCGGAGGATCTATTTGTTTTGACGGTCGCTCCGGAAGCGGCGCCTGATAAGCCGACCTATGTTGAGGTCGACTTTGTGAATGGTAATCCTATTGCCCTGGACGGGAAGAAGCTTAGCCCGGCAAAACTGATGGACAAAATCAACGAGCTTGCCGGAGCTAATGGCGTCGGTCGGGTGGACATGGTAGAAAACCGATTTGTCGGCATGAAGTCCCGAGGTGTCTATGAAACGCCGGGCGGCACCGTACTCTGGGCCGCTCATCGCGCTGTGGAATCCCTGACGATGGACCGTGAAGTCATGATGATGCGAGATTCCCTGATCCCGAAGTACGCCCAGCTCGTATATAACGGATTCTGGTATTCCCCGGAGATGAAGACCCTCCAGGCGTATATTGATGCGACCCAGGAAAACGTTACCGGAACTGCTCGAATAAAGCTCTACAAAGGCAATGCCATTGTCGTGGGCAGAAAATCACCATTTTCTCTTTATCGTGAAGATTTCGCCACCTTTGAAAAAGAAGATGTATATAATCAGATGGACGCAACGGGCTTTATCCGTCTGAACGCCCTCCGGCTAAGGATTCAGGCATTGACCAAGGCTAAACGATCCGGAGCGGAGAGCAACGAGAAAAGAAAGTCCGAAAGACGCCAGCTTGAGAGAAGAATTAAACCGGAGCGGCAAAAGAATAAATAGGCAATTAATAGGCTGATTTGGAATATGAACAAAACATGAATAATTCAACAAAACCATGGGGCGGAAGGTTCAAGAAGGGAACGGACCGGAGGGTAGAAGAGTTCACTCAATCCATCCACTTTGACCGACGTCTGTTTCGTTATGATATCGAAGGGAGCATTGCCCACGCACGTATGCTGGGTAAGCAGGGGATTATCTCGGCGGCTGAAGAAAGGTCCATCAGAAAAGGGCTGAATGGGATCCGCAAAGAGATGGAAGCGGGAAGCTTCATCTTTGATGTTAAGGATGAAGATATTCATATGGCCATCGAAAAGGCCCTGATTCAGCGGATTGGGAAAACGGGCGAAAAACTCCACACAGGGCGGAGTCGGAATGATCAGGTCGTTCTTGACGTGCGCCTCTACCTGCGAGATGAGATCAAGAACCTTCTGATGCTTCTGAAGGACCTAAAAAGGGGGCTCCTGGAGGCCGCAAAGAGAGAAATAACAACCATTATGCCGGGATATACCCATCTACAGAAAGCGCAGCCGGTCCTGCTGTCCCATTACCTCCTTTCTTTCTGGGAAATGTTCGACCGCGATGAAAAGCGTCTCAAGGACTGCCAGAAAAGGGTGAATGTTCTTCCCTTGGGAGCGGCAGCCCTGGCTGGGACAAGTCTTCCCCTGGATCGCAACTATGTCGCCCGATTGCTGAAGTTTCCCCTGGTCAGCCGCAACAGCATGGATACCGTGGCCGATCGTGATTTCATAGCCGAGTTTATCTTCTCCGCTTCGGTCGTCATGATGCACATGAGCCGGTTTTGCGAAGACCTGGTCATCTGGTCATCCAGCGAATTCAATTATGTTGAAATATCCGATGCCTTTACTACGGGAAGCAGCATCATGCCCCAGAAGAAGAATCCCGATGTAGCCGAATTAATCAGGGGAAAGACGGGCAGGGTTTATGGACATCTCATCGCCATGCTGACTATCCTTAAGGGCTTGCCCATGACCTATAACCGGGATCTTCAGGAGGACAAGGAACCGCTTTTTGACACCGTGGACACTGTAACCTCGTCCGTAGAAATCCTCACGGGGATGCTGTCCCAGATTAACTTCCAACGCCATAGAATGGAGCAGGAGGCGGGAAGGGATTTTTCAACTGCTACCGATATCGCTGAGTATCTCGTTCAGAAAGGGATCCCCTTCCGGGAGGCCCACGGCATTGTGGGTAGAATTGTTAATTATTGCCTTGATAAACGGAAAGAATTGTCAAAATTAACATTGCCCGAATTCCGGAAATTCCATGTCCAGTTTGACAACGATGTAATCCCACGCCTGGAACCGTCCAACTCAGTCAATCTACGCAAGACGATCGGCGGCACGTCACTGCTCATGGTGAAAGAAAGGATTGGGGATATTGAAAAAGCATCTTGATCTCTTTGCCGTTGTCCTTGTTGTCCTGGTCTGTCTTTTGTCGGCAATGATCGTAAGCTGCGGGAAAAAAGGAAACCCCGTACCAAGGCAACAGATAAAACCGTTAATGATTAAAAATCTCCGCGGGGAGATCACCAAAGAAGGCGTATTGTTAAGCTGGACCCTGCCGGAGAAGGCAAAAAGCAATAAAATGGTCAAAATTCTCAGGTCCGTCACAATTCCCGGGGAAGATTGTCCTGGTTGCCCGCAAAAGTTTGTATTGTTGACGGAGAAGGATGATGCTTCCCTTCAGAGCGGCATGAATGATCCGGGGCAATATCGCTATCTTGATCGCGAAATTGATACTAGACGCAACTACGGGTACCGCGTAGTCTGGTGTATTTCATCAGGAACTTGTAGCCCC
>DMAT01000186.1 GCA_003451635.1 Syntrophus sp. (in: bacteria)
AAGATTCCTACGATCTTTCTCTTAACGCCGCCCTGGACTGTCTGAAGCACTCCAGTTATCAGGCCGAAGACCTGGAGATGATCATCTGCTGCTCCATAACCAAATACAAGGACGGCATGACCTACGTGTGGGAACCGCCTTTTTCCCTGTATGTCAAGGAGGCTATCGGGGCGCCGCGGGCCTTGAATTTCGATATCGCCAATGCCTGCGCCGGGATGTTGACGGGGGTTTTAATCATGAATGATTTTATCAGCCGGGGGGTCATCAAGTGCGGCATGGTCATCTCCGGTGAAAACCTCACCTCCGCAAGTCGTAACGCCGTTCCCCGTGTTAAAACGATTCTCAGCGGCCAATTGGCATCTCTTACTGTCGGCGATTGCGGCGCCGCAGTGATTCTGGAAAGATCCGAGGAGGGTAAGGCGAAATTAGAAATATCGAATTTTGTCACCCTGGCCAAGTACAGCGATCTCTGCATCGGAGGCCCCTGTCGCGATGCACCGGGGGCGCAAATGACCACCCAGGCCAGGAAAATTCATCAGGTAGCCATCGCGGATACGCCCCCCATTATGGGAAGGGCACTGAAAGAATTCGGAATAGAATGTGGGGATATCGACCACCTCGTTCCCCACCAGACCTCCATGCGGGCCATCTATTCGGGAGACAAGCGGCTAGGCCATTATTTTGGCACGCGGGTGAAGAACATGATCGTGAACTTGCAGGAATATGGAAATACCGCGTCAACATCCCATTTTCTGGCCCTATACCGTCATCTCAATGAAAAGCGTTTCAAGTCCGGAGAGAAGATGATGCTTATGGCCCTGGCTTCGGGTTTGACGGTGGGCTTCGTAATTTTTACTATGGATGATTTGGCGGATCGTTATGGGAACTAAAATTGATGCAGTCGGTTTAAGCACCCCGGGATTCTTCCGACGGGGCTCCATTGACATGGAAATAAAGGCAGCTAAAGACTGCTTGAAAAGCGCCCAATTAGACCAGAATTTACTGGGAATCATAATTAATTCTGGAATTTACCGTGATCGTCATGTCGCGGAGCCCGCCATCGCCACATTCATTCAACGGGCTATCGGCGCCAATGAGGTCGTAACCGGCGATCGCAGCAGCTTTTCCTTTGATTTGACGAACGGGGGCTGCGGGATGCTCACGGGCATGATGGTCGTGGACGGCTTTCTCCAGTCAGGGACGATTGATCACGGTATGGTAGTTACTGCCGATACAGACCCGGTTCCAGGGGAAAGCCTGGGTTACGGCTTCACCCCTGCCGCTGCCGCCGTGCTGCTCTCCCGGGGAGAGGATGGTGCCGGGTTCCTTCATTTCAAGGCAGAAACGGAGGCCCGTTTTATTGATGATCTGCAGAGCAAGCTCGAGTGGAGGCAGCATAAACGGAAGATGGGGAATTTCCTGGTGATGAGCCAGGCGGAAAGATATGCCGGGGCCTGCGCCCAATTTGCCCTGGAAAACCTGGATGCCTTCCTAAAAGAGACTTCTCTAAAAATGAAGGACATCGATCTTATCATTCCATCCCAGAGTCCGACCGGGTTTCTTGGTGAGCTCAAGAAGAAAAAGGGTATGGAGGAGAAGCTTGTTGATGTGACCGACAAACTGGAAAATGTGCACACGGCTGGCGTCGGGTTTGCCCTGGAGCGGTCCATGAGTTCGGGCCGCTTCGCTGCAGCGAAAAATTGTCTGTTTCTGACCGTCGGCGCCGGGATAACGGTGTCTCTTGCCCTCTACAGAAATCCTCAATAACAATGATTAATCGTACCGTGCAAACAAGAGTTCAACCTGCTGATGCCGTTGCGGACAAAATCACGCCCCCCTTTGATATCGCCCCGCACCGGCGTTTATATCCTTTTGCAAGCCATTGGCTGAGGGCTCCCGGTTATTTCTATCACTACCTGGATGAAGGGCAGGGGGCGCCCGTGGTGGCCGTCCACGGCAATCCCACCTGGTCATTTTATTACCGCGAGATCGTGAAGGCTCTGAGTCCATCTTATCGTGTGATTGTTCCGGACCATGTGGGTTGCGGATTATCCTCGCGGCCGACGGACGAGGCATTTGACTACACCGTGGAGAGCCATGTCGATAACCTTGAAGCCCTTCTGGATCATTTAGGGTTGAACAGTAACGTCACCATGATCGTTCATGACTGGGGAGGGATGATCGGCATGGCCTGCGCCGCCCGGAGGCCGGAACGGATCAGCCGGATCGTCATTCTCAACACCGGGGCCTTTCTTATTCCCGCGGACAAGACGCTGCCCTGGCAATTGTCGTTCATCCGCCATTTTCCGGCCATTCCGGCACTGCTGGTGCGGGGTTTCAACGCCTTTTCCTATTTTGCCACTTTTCTGGGGGTGGCCAAGACGATGTCCGGGGAGGTGAGGGATGCCCTGACGGCCCCCTACGACTCCTGGGAAAACCGGATTGCCACCTTGCGCTTTGTTCAGGATATACCCGTTTATCCGGGAGACAAGAGTTATGCCCTCGTAAAGTGGACGGACGAGCACCTGCACCTCCTGGGCCATATCCCCATGATGATCTGCTGGGGGATGAAGGACTTTGTCTTCGACAAGATTATCCTCGCGGAATGGCAAAGGCGATTTCCCGCAGCGGAAGTGCACACCTTTCCCCAGGGCGGGCATTATATACTCGAAGACGAGGGGGAAGCTATTGTCGTTCTCATAAAGGATTTTCTGAAAAAACACCCCCTTCCCGGATAATTTTTGCAATAGGGAATCCGCTTAGAAAAAACATGGAAGATACAACCGGCAGCGCCTCAAAACAAAACGGCACCTCGAACCTAAGTGAGCATCTCTCCCGCGTCGCCCGCCTCCTTCCGGACAAGAAGGCCGTTATCTGTCCTACCGCCCCCAACTCCGGAACCTTTGTCCATTGGACCTTCCGGGAACTGGAGGAGGAAACGGACCGACTGGCCCACGGTTTTCAGAAGGTCGGGATTACCAAGGGGGTCAAAACTATCCTCATGGTCCGGCACTCCCTGGAGTTGTTTGCCCTCACCTTTGCCGTGTTTCGGGTGGGGGCTATTCCGGTGATGATCGATCCGGGGATGGGACGGCAGAAGTTGGTGGATAATCTTTCCTCCATTGGCGCCGAGGCCTTCATCGGTATCCCCCTGGCTCATATCCTGAGGATCCTCTCGCCGGGAAAATTCTCGACCGTGAAGGTAAAGATTACCGTCGGCAGGCGCTTTTTCTGGGGGGGATATACCCTTAATGATTTTCGCAAGACCCCCTGGCGGCCTTTTCCGCCCGTTCCCGCCCGCCCCGATGAGCGGGCCGCCATCTTTTTTACCACGGGCAGTACCGGTCCTCCCAAGGGCGTCGTTTATGAACACGGGATGTTTGATTCCCAGGTTCGTTACCTGAGCACCCACTTCGGCTATGGACAGGATGAGGTCGATCTGGCCACTTTCCCCCTCTTTTCCCTTTTTGACGCCGTTCTGGGGATGACCTCGGTCATTCCCGATATGGATCCCACCCGTCCCGCTGCGGCGGACCCAAAGAAAATTATTCAGGCCCTCGAGATGCACAACTGCAAAAGTATGTATGGATCTCCCGCCCTGCTGGAGAATCTGGCCCGTTATGGGGCCAAGACGGGAAAGAAGCTTCCCCGCATCAAACGGATCATCACCGCCGGGGCCCCGGTGCGGCCGGACCTCATGGAGGCCATGCATCGCATGTTACCCGACGGCGCCCGGATTCATACCCCCTATGGGGCGACGGAAGTCCTTCCCGTGAGCGATATCGACAGCAAAGAGATCTTGTTCGAGACCCGGCATATCTCCGAAAAGGGCGGCGGGACCTGCGTTGGTAGGCCCCTGGCGGGGATGGAGGTCCGGATTGTCGAGATTACGGAAAAGCCGCTCGCAAATATCGAGGACGCCGTAATCCTCCCCCAGGGACAGATCGGAGAGATTGTCGTCAAGGGACCGGTGGCGACGAAAGAGTATTTCCAGAACCCCGAGGCGACCCGGGCGGCGAAGATGCACGACGCCGAGGGCGGCATCTGGCACCGCATGGGGGATCTCGGCTACCTGGACGATACGGGGCGGCTGTGGTTCTGCGGACGGAAGTCCCACCGGGTGGAAACGACCGGGGGAACCCTCTTCACCATCCCCTGCGAGGCCATCTTCAATCACCATCCCCGGGTAAGGCGCTCAGCCCTTGTAGGTGTCGGTAAGGCGGGAGAAAAGAAGCCTGTCGTCATTATCGAGCTGAAGACCGGAGATGGGGGGCAGGATAAAGAAAAGTTAACCGCCGAGCTCCTTGAATTGGGCCGGTCCAGCTCCGTAACTAAAGAAATAGAAACGGTTTTGTACCATCATGGATTCCCGGTTGATATCAGGCACAATGCGAAGATTTTCCGGGAGAAACTTGCCATCTGGGCTGCGGAGCAGCTCAGATGAAAATGGAAGACGTCAAAGATAAGGTATACGTTGCGGATTTGTCCAAACTTGCGAAGCTTACCGTCCTGGTTACGGGGGGAGGCGGGTTTCTCGGTCGAGCGATTATAGAGCAGCTCCTCCTGCAGGGATGCCGGGTCCGGAGTTTTTCTCGGGGCGACTACCCAGAACTCAGAAAGCTGGGCGTTAGCCTGGTCAGGGGCGATCTGGCGGAGGAGGGTGCCGTTGCTGCGGCCTGTGACGGATGCGACATCGTCTTCCACAATGCCGCCAAGGCGGGTATCTGGGGAGCCTATGAAGAGTATTACAGGCCCAACGTCGCAGGGACGGAAAGCGTCCTTGCCGCCTGTAGAAAGAAAGGTGTGGGTCGCCTGGTCTTCACCAGTTCGGCAAGCGTCGTCTTCAGCGGTGGAAGTGTCGCAGGGGGCAACGAGTCCTTACCATACCCGGAAAAGCCACGTTCTCCCTATACGGCCACAAAGGCGCTGGCGGAGCGCATGATCCTGGCCGCTGATTCCTCGGAGTTAAAGACCCTCTCCCTCCGTCCCCACCTGATCTGGGGACCACGGGACAACCACATCATTCCCCGCATTATCGCTCAGGGTAGATCAGGCAAATTACGCCGGGTCGGGGAAGGTAAGAATATTGTCGATACGACCTATATTGATAACTGCGCCGCTGCCCATCTTTGTGCCGCCGCCGCTCTGAATGAAAATCCTGCGGCTTCGGGCAGGGCCTACTTCATCTCCAATGGAGAACCGATCAATCTCTGGGACCTTGTCAACCGCATCCTCCTCATCGCCGGCGTCCCACCGGTTAAAGGAGCGATTTCTTCCGGGACTGCCCATCTGCTGGGGGGCGTCCTTGAGTCCGCCTACAAGGTGTTGAAGCTGTCTGGCGAGCCACGGATGACCCGCTTTGTAGCGGAAGAACTCGCTACATCCCACTGGTTTAACATCACGGCGGCCAAGACAGAATTAGGCTACGTTCCAGCGATCAGCATGGAGGAAGGATTCAGCCGCCTGCAGGCCTGGCTGGAAACGAACGCTCCATGATAACAATGTAATATATTGATATGGAGCGATTCTCCAGGCATCGTGTCATTAGCTCAATGCAACTCATACACCGGATAATCATTGCCGAAGTTGATGATCATGGGAACCTGTTCATGACCGGTTTTCCTTGATATCTCCGTTGTTTCGATTTTTGTGTATTCGCCAAGCTCCTCGATAGTGATCTTCCCGTCATTGTTTTTATTACATTTCTTATTATTAGAAAGTCCGTTGAGAAGGGTGTGGGTGAATAATCCATTGCCCTTGTAGCCGTCCCTGGCCTCCTGCATGGAGCTTGCCGAAGCGAAGATGTGTAGCCCCATCTGTCTTGCCAGGATGGACATGCGCGCATCGTAAAGACCGCTGACGATCCAATCGACACCACCGGCATGGCAGGTATCGAAAATGAACAACTGGTTTAGTGATTTGATCTTTTTTGACACCTCCATGATTTCGTTGGAGCTGATCATGGCTTCTTCATTGATGTTGCCGTTATAGTCGTGGGCAATAAGATAGTATGAATTCTGATAGAGGACGCCATGCCCGGCGACAAAGATTACCAGCCCATCGGTAGGCTTCATCTTGCCGGCGAGTTCCGCAATCTTGGCCAGGATGTTCTTCTTGGTTGCCTCGCCGTCTGTAAGTACCAGGGCGTGGATATTTTCCCGTTTATAAATACCCACACTCTGGGCAAGCAGTTTGGCGGCAACGTCCCGGGCGTCCTTTGCGGAAAAGGCAAGGTTTATACTTGCGTCTTTGTATTTGTCGATCCCCACGGCGAGAACATAGAGATGCGGATCCTTTGGCGCCAATGTTGATTTAAAGGCAACAGTTTCCATCTTGCTCTGGATGGTATTGTCTTTATTGAATGCGGCAATACTTATCTCGTTGACCCCGGGAATCGTTTCCACGGCGATCTCACTCTTGAAGGAGTCTCCCTTGGTCTGAGTTGCAATGGGGCTTGCCACAAGGCCGGCCGCGCCTTTCTCTTTGATGGTGATGGCGCGCATGCTCTGATACACCGCGGCGCCGTTAAGCGATGCCAAAGCAACATTATCCCCCGGTTTTTTTACCATTGATTTGTAATAGCCGTCTGAATAAATTAACTTTCCATTGTGGAAAACACGCACCTCCCCGATGCCGCCACCACCGCTGGAAACGTTGTATCTGATCCGCAGGCTCTCCTCATCCGTACTTTTCGGAACCGAAGCGATTTCTACCTCAGGCGGCGGATTTTTCAATGCATCTTCCATGGTAAGGGTGACCAGCCCCCGGGTATCTTCGCCGCGCAGTCCGGCGATGATTATATCGGGACGGTAAAAGACATCGTAGAACTGGTCGATCTTGTAAATAGAAAACCCTTTGACGACGCTTATGTTTTCAAGGGCGCTTGGCGATCCCGTATAATATCCGTCCGGTGTCATAACGACCCAGGCATCAAGCAATGGTTTGAAATCATCTTCCTTAGCCGCCGCACCGGATCTAATATAGAAATGCGGTAAATACTTAATAAGCTTTACCATTTTAACTATTTCCCGGGAGGTGTTTCTATTCCAGATCCTGGTTGCACCGTCTAAACTTCCGGTTACCAGGAGCCGTTGATCGGGAGACATGGCAACGGCGTTAACCTTTTTGGGATTATCTGTTGTTAATTGTCCGATTTCTTTGCCTGTGGAAACCTCCCAGAGTCTGGCTGTTTCATCATGGCTGCCGGAAAACACATAAGCTCCGTCTCTGGAAAACGCCACGCTGCGTACCAGTCCTTTATGCCCTTTCAGGGTGCGGATATCCTTGCCGGAGGCGATATCGAAGAGCGCCAGATCACCGCCGGAAGTCCCTGCGATGGCCCGTGACCCGTCGGGAGAAAACGCCAACGCTGTAATTTCACCATGATTGTCTGAAAACCTTTTCACCTCTTTCCCGGATGAGATATCCCAAAGAATCAACGAGTTACTCTCATTAGTCGAGAGCGCGTACCGGCCGTTACGGGAAAAGGCATACGGAGTCACTGTCCTGGTCATGCTTGCCCCCTCGGCCGTCTTAAATGAGCTATTGTTGCCGGTGGACATGTTCCAGACCATAATCTGCTGGGTGTCATCTCCCGTAATGATAACACGGTTATCCGGAGAAATAAAAACGGTATTGACTGTTTTCCCGTTAGTTTGAAATGTCATGGTTTCTCCGCCGGTCACGACATCCCAAAGTGTAACCCCGCCATCATAACTTCCCGAAACGAGTTTAGTGCTGTCTTGTGAAAAGGACAGGGAGGCAATGGATCCGGCAGTGGACCCCGATCCCTTGTGACCTTTGAGAATATGCGCGCATTTCCCCTGAGAAACATCCCAGAGGCTTATGGTCTTGTCATCAAGGCCATAAGCCTCTGGGA
>DMAT01000199.1 GCA_003451635.1 Syntrophus sp. (in: bacteria)
TAAGGAGTATCCAGATGGATTCGTCTGTAGTATTAAATTTTTATGATTACAAAAACGTTCCTCCATCGAAAATTTGGGGGCCGAGGAAGAATTGTTTCAATGATATTTTCTTGTTAATTCATACAATGGGACGGTATATTTCATATATTTTCAATTTTCCCTCTTAGTAATGTGCATTTATGATTGTTTGAATTTGTTTCTTCAGTTTTCAATGATAAATGTCCGATAATGTGCATTCTTAATTATTTTTGTGAATGGAGGGAAAATGATGAAAAAAATATTTACTTCTCTGCTAGATCATTTTGAAAGTTATATATGCCAATTTTTATTGGTTTTTTTTGTCATCACGCTTTTTATGCAGATCATCTTGCGCGCAATCAATATGTCCCTGTCGTGGACTGAAGAAATCGCGCGTTACGCTTTTCTTTGGTTCATCTTATTTGGGGCCTGCTACGCTACCCGTCTGTCCGCATTGAACCGAGTCACAATGCAGTTCGCCAAATTCCCCAAATGGGTCGGATCCGCGTCGCTCCTAATCAGCGATCTGATCTGGCTGTGCTTTTGCTTGGCCATGGCCTGGTACGGCT
Organism: Syntrophus sp. (in: bacteria); assembly: GCA_003451635.1. Lineage (GTDB taxonomy): Bacteria > Desulfobacterota > Syntrophia > Syntrophales > UBA8958 > UBA8958. Next base: position 588 of record DMAT01000199.1, read on the forward strand.
ACAAGGCGGTAATGGACTTGGTGGAGTTCCCGTACCATACGCCGGCCCTGGATTGGGACCTGAGCCGGGTATACTTGGTCTTTCCCGCCAGTTTCCTGCTCATGGCCATCCGGATCATCCAGGTCAACATAATCAAGTACGTGCTGAAGGAAGAAATTGTCGACCCTGATGCAGAAGCGGTCAAGGAAAGCCAGAAGACCCTCATCGCTCAAGAAGGAGGCGAGATATGACCGCTATAACCCCAATCGAAGTCGCCATGGTGCTGTTCGGCGTCTTTTTCGTCATCCTGCTCCTCGGTAGTCCGATCATGGTTGCCTTGGGCATCGCGGCTATGGCCTCCTTCACGTTGGTCGGCACGGACCTCGGCGCCATGATTGAAATGGCTGCCTCGTCCCTGACATCCTTCCCGCTCATGGCCTTGCCGTGCTTTGTCCTCGCCGGATCGCTCATGGAGTCGGCCGGAGTCTCGCGGCGACTGGTGCACATCGCCGAAAACATCGTCGGGCCCATTCCCGGCGGGCTGGCCGTGTCCACGGCCCTGGCCTGCGTGTTCTTCGGGGCCATTTCCGGTTCCGGTCCGGCCACGACGGCGGCGGTCGGCATGCTCATGATTCCCGCCATGGCCAAGCGCGGCTATGACAAAGCATACGCCGCAGCCACAGCGGCCACGGCCGGCGGCATCGGCATCATCATCCCGCCGAGCATCCCCATGGTCATCTACGGCGTCGCCGGCCAGCAGAGTATCGCCAAGATGTTCATGGGAGGCTTCATCCCCGGCACGATGATCGCATTGGCCTTCAGCGCCGGGCACCTGTACTTTTGCCGGAATCTCGATTCCAGCGGGTTGCAGCAATGGTCCATGGGCAGTCTGGTGAAAGCTCTGAAGGACGGCGTCTGGTCCATGCTGGCGCCGACCATCATTCTGGGCGGCATCTACGCCGGGTTCTTTACGCCGACCGAAGCCGCCGTCGTCGCCATATTCTACACGCTCTTCGTCGGTATCTTCATTCACAAGGAGTTGAAATTCGGTGCGTTCATGTCTGCGCTGAAGACGACATCCTGGCTGACCGGCCGCGTTCTGGTCATCGTCTTCACCGCCTACGCGTTCGGCCGTCTGCTCACGGAATACCGCATTCCGATCATGCTCGCGGACTGGATATTGGGCTTTACGAATCAGGTCTACGTCGTCTGGTTTTTCGTCGTCGCCCTGCTGATCTTCCTAGGCATGTTCATGGAGACGCTGGCCATCATTCTCTTGGTCACTCCCGTCCTCCTGCCGGTCATGACCGCCTATGGTGTTGATCCCATCCATTTCGGCATCATAATGATCTGTTGCGTCGCAGCCGGCTTCTCAACACCTCCCTTGGGTGAAAACATGTTCATCGCCTCGGGAATATCCAACAGGTCTTTGGAAGAAATTGCGGTGAAGGCATTCCCCTTCGTCATCATTCAAATACTCGTCATAGCGATACTGATAGTATTTCCAGATCTTGTCCTGTATTTGCCAAGTTTGATTGATGTTACACTTCAATGATTTAATATGCGCAATGACATTTCGAGAATTGTTCTTGATTTTATGTCTTGTTGCTCAATGTAAATGAAAGGAGATTGGTATGAAAAGGAATTTAGTACTCGTCATGATGGCATTCTTTTTCCTCTGCTCGACGTCCGTCTGGGCTGCTCCAAACCTTGTCCTGAAAATGGCGCTTGGCGATCCCAAAGACTCCGAGATGGGTGTCGTCGGTGAAACGTTCAAGAAGTATGTCGAAGAAAAATCGAGTGGCGCCATTGAGGTGCAGACGTTCTATTCCGGTGCACTGGGCGATGAAACCGAAACCATCCACAACGTGCGTCGCGGCACGCTGGATCTGACCTGTGTCGGCATTGCCAACACGGTTCCTTTCGTCAAGGAACTGGGCATGCTGACCCTGCCCTACATGTTCAGCAACCTGGACGAAGTCGTGGCCGCGACCAACGGAGAATCTGCGAAGATCCTGACGGACTATGCCCTGAAGGGCGGTTTCCGTCCCCTGACCTGGACCTACACCGACTTCCGTTTCATATCCAACGCTAAACGCCCCATCACCAAGATGGCCGACATCCAGGGTCTGAAGTTCCGCGTTCCGCAGAGCGCGGTGCTGCTGGCCTCCTACAAGGCCTGGGGCGCCAGCCCGGTTCCGATCTCGTGGTCCGAGACCTTCACCGCCCTGCAGCAGGGCGTCGTCGACGGCCAGTGCTACGGCTACAT
>DMAT01000088.1 GCA_003451635.1 Syntrophus sp. (in: bacteria)
CATTAATTGAGGACACGCCATGTTTGTAATGGGTAATCTTATTGTCGCCCTCGCGAAGATCATCGACTTGGTCTTGGGGCTCTATGTATGGGTAATCATCTTCCGTGCCGTCATTTCCTGGGTCAACGCCGATCCCTACAATCCCATCGTCAACTTTCTGTACCGGGCAACGGAGCCGGTACTGGCGCCGGTCCGATGCTGGATGCCCTTCGGCAACATGGGTATCGATTTCTCTCCCATCATCGTGATCCTGGTCATCTATTTTCTCCAGTTTTTTTTGGTAAAAACGATGATTCAGGCCGCCGTGTACTTCAACTGATGATCAAGGAAACCGCAGCGGGTGTCCTGTTGGCCCTCAAGGTGCTGCCCCGCTCCTCCCGATGTGCGATCATCGGGCCCCATGGCGATGCCCTGAAGATAAAGGTAACTTCTCCGCCGCTGGAGGGCCGGGCGAATGAATGAATCGTCGAATTTCTTGCAGAAACTCTCGGAATAAAAAAAGGTCAGGTGGCCATTGTCTCCGGTCACGCCTCCCGGCAAAAGACCGTTGCCATTACGGGGTGCAATCGTCAGGAGTTGGAACGTCTGACAGGGAAAAAATAATTACTTGGCTAACGCGACTCCGTCCTATTCCCCCGAACCAGATATTATGCCTCAACCACAAAAAAGCAGAGAAAATGAGAAGGTTGCCAAGGCGGCAGGCGTAGTCGGCCTGGCGACGATGTTGAGCCGGATCTTCGGTTTTATCCGCGACATGGTCGTGGCCGGAATTTTCGGCGCCGGCCTGGTAACGGACGCCTTTTTCGTTGCTTTCCGAATCCCCAACCTCCTGCGCCGCCTCCTGGCGGAAGGATCCCTGACGGTGTCCTTTGTGCCGGTATTTACCGAGTATCTCAAGCAGCGATCCCGGGAAGAGGCCCTGGAATTAGCCAATGTTGTTTTCACCGCCCTGTCGGTGGTCCTGGTGATTGTGTCCGTTGCCGGGGTGCTGTTTTCACCATTCATCGTGGCTATCATTGCCCCAGGGTTTGTCAAGAGCCCCGATCAGTATGAACTGACCGTCTTGCTGACCCGTTTCATGTTTCCCTATATCTTTTTCATTTCCCTGGTTGCCCTGTGCATGGGAATACTCAATTCCCTGCGACATTTTGCCGCCCCGGCCCTGTCTCCCGTCATCCTTAACATCTCCATGATCCTGGCGACGCTGTCGCTGCGGGATTTCTTTGCAGAGCCGATCTATGCGCTGGCCGTAGGCGTCATGATTGGCGGAGTGCTTCAGTTGGCCATGCAGTGGCCTTTCTTGATTAAGATGGGGGTCCGTCTCAAGCCGGACTTCCAGTTCCGCCATCCCGGTCTCAAGCGGATCGGCCTCCTCATGATGCCTGCGGCCTTCGGCGCCGCCATCTATCAGATCAACGTCTTTATCGGAACCATCCTTGCTTCCCTGTTGCCCAAGGGAAGCGTGTCATATCTCTACTACGCCGACCGGATCGTGGAACTCCCCCTGGGGGTTTTTGCCATTGCCGTGGGTACGGCGGCCCTGCCCAGCTTCTCCGATCAGGTGGCCCGGGGAGAATTTGAAGATTTCAAAAAGACCATCTCTTTTTCCCTGCGCCTTATCCTTTTTATTACCGTTCCGGCTACGGTTGCTCTTGTTGCCCTGCGCATTCCGATCCTGTCCGTCCTCTTTCAACGGGGGGCCTTTGACGCCGCCTCCACCAGCCAGACCGCCGATGCCCTCCTGTATTACACCCTGGGCCTGTGGGCCTTTTCCTTGATCAGGATCATCGTCTCCGCCTTCTATTCTCTCCAGGACACGAAGGCCCCCATGAAGGCGGCGATTGTCGCCTTGATCGTCAATGTTGCCTGCAGCGTTGTCCTCATGTCTCCCATGAAACACGGCGGTCTGGCCCTGGCCACCTCCATCGCCTCGGCCGTCAATGTAATAATGTTGGGGATCATTCTGAAGAAGCGGATCGGGTCCTACCTGAATCGCGAATTCTACCGGTCCCTGGGTAAAATAACCGTGGCCTCCCTGGTGATGTGGGGAGCCATCATGGTGGTTGAATTTTTCATTCCCTGGAATATTACCGGGCCTTTTGATGGACGCCTGCTTTTTCTGATTGCCAGTATCAGCGTCGGCATGGCCACTTTTTTTGTCATGTCCTGGCTCCTGAAGTGTCCTGAAATGGTCATGGTCATCCGGACCATCAAGGGCAAACTCGGCCGCAGAGACAAAGGGGTTGACTTCAATCAACCAAAGTGATAGACATTCTAGGCTGTTATAAATTCAGGGGTCAGACTTACTTATTGACATTTAACGTTAAATGTCAATAAGTAAGTCTGACCCCGTTAAAGAGGAATTGATCTATGCTGGACATTAAATTCATTCGTCAAAATACGGAACTGGTCAGAAGGAAGATGATGGAGCGAGGCCAGGAAATGGACATGTCCCCCTTTCTCAACCTGGACACACGCCGCCGGGACATCCTTCAGGAGGTGGAGGGACTTCGTAGCGACCGCAATACCGTATCGAAGGATATCGGGGAGAAAAAAAAGAAAAAGGAAGACGCCTCTGAACAGATTGCCCGCATGGGAGAGGTGTCCGCCCGGATCAAGAGCCTCGACGACGAACTGAAGAAGGTCGAAGAGGAGCTCAATGCCATGATCATGGTGATTCCCAATCTTCCCCATGATTCGGTGGCGTACGGAACAAGTTCGGAGGACAATCCGGTCATTCGGGTATGGGGTGAAAAGCCGCAATTTTCCTTTGCTCCGAAACCGCACTGGGACATCGGCGAAGACCTGAAAATCCTGGATTTCGAGCGGGGCGCGAAGATCACCGGCGCCCGTTTTACCGTCTATATGGGATTGGGGGCCATGCTGGAGCGGGCAATAATCAACTTCATGCTTGATCTCCATATCTTCGATCACGGCTACACCGAAGTGCTGGCACCCTTCATGGTCAACCGGGAAAGCATGACGGCGACGGGACAGCTTCCCAAGTTCGAAGCAGATCTCTTCCGGGTTGATCAGGTGGACTATTTCCTGATCCCGACGGCGGAAGTTCCTGTGACCAATATCCACCGGGATGAGATCCTCAGCGAAAAGGAACTCCCCATCCGTTATGTATCCTATTCTCCCTGCTTCCGGGCCGAAGCGGGTTCCTACGGCAAAGACACCCGGGGCCTCATTCGCCAGCACCAGTTCAACAAGGTGGAAATGGTGAAATTCTCCCGTCCCGAGACGTCATACGATGAACTGGAAAAGCTCACGGCCAACGCTGAAGACGTTCTCCAGCGCCTGAACATTCCCTACCGGACTGTAAGTCTCTGCACGGCGGATCTGGGATTCTCTTCCGCCAAGACCTACGATGTGGAGGCCTGGCTTCCGGGGCAGGACGCCTATCGGGAGATCTCTTCGTGTAGTAATTTCGAAGATTTTCAGTCTCGGCGCGCCGCAATCCGTTTCCGCCGGGAGGATACGGGGAAACTGGATTTTGTCCATACACTGAATGGATCGGGATTAGCCGCGGGGCGGACCGTGGTGGCGGTTCTGGAGAATTACCAGCAGGCCGA
>DMAT01000203.1 GCA_003451635.1 Syntrophus sp. (in: bacteria)
GCATCCGGACTTTTTACGAAGCCGGCACATCCACGTCTTCCTCGCCCAGGTAAGCCTTGATCACGATGGGATTCGCCAGGATCTCCACCGCCGTTCCTGAGGCGATCATCTTTCCGTAGTCCAGCACATAGATGCGGCTGGAGATGCTCATTACAATACGCATGTCGTGTTCGATCATGAGGACGGCAATATTTTCTTCCGTGCAAATACGGCGAATCAGTTCCTCGAGGGCGTCCGTCTCCCGGGGATTCATCCCCGCCGCCGGTTCATCGAGGAGGAGCAGGAAGGGTCCCGTGGCCATTGCCCGGGCGATCTCCAGACGCCGCTGGTCCCCGTAGGGGAGATTCTTGGCCAGTTCATTTACTCCCTTGGCCAGACCCATTTTCTCGAGGATGGCGTAACTCTTCTCAACAATGTCTTTCTCCTCCCGGCATGTCGCCCCGTCACGGAGGATCGCTCCGAGGACGCCCGCCCGGGAACGGCAGTGCCGGCCGATCATGACGTTCTCCAACACGGTCATTTCCGGAAAGAGACGGATGTTCTGAAAGGTTCTCGCCATGCCCTGCGCCGTCACCCGGTGGGTCTTCATGCCGCTTATCCGCTGCTGTTTCTTTCCCGGCGGCGTCACGAATGCATCTCCCCCCGTCGGTTTGTAGATACCGGTTATACAATTGAAAAAGGTAGTTTTCCCGGCGCCGTTGGGACCGATCAGGGCCACGATCTCGCCGGGGAGGACCTGAAGACTGACCTTGTCGAGGGCCCGGAGGCCGCCAAAGTCCATAGTCAGTTCTTTCACGTCCAGAAGGGGTTCCATTATAGCCGGTTGCCCTCCTTTACGGCCGTTTTCTTGAATTCATAAATCTGGCGGATGCCGACAACGATTCCCTGGGGCCGGAAGATCATCATGACCACCATAATCAAGCCGAACAGGAGCATCCGGTATTCACTGAAGGCCCGCAGATATTCGGGCAGGAGGATGAGAATGAAGGCGCCGATGATTACCCCCACGATGGAACCCATTCCTCCCAGGACAACGATGGAGAGGATCATGGCCGACTCCAGGAAAGTAAAACTCGCCGGGTTTACGAAGGTCGTCTTGGCGGCAAAGATCACCCCCGCGAGCCCCGCCCAGGTGGACCCGAGGGCGAAGGCCGTCAGTTTGGCCGTTGTGGGATCCACTCCCATGGCCTCACAGGCGACTTCATCCTCCCGGAGGGCGACCCAGGCCCGGCCGATGCGGGAGTTCTGGAGACGATTGACCACAAAGATCGTAAACAGACAGAGGGCGATCATGAGAAAGTAGATGTAGATTGTCCCTTGATGGAGGTCCATCTCCATGCCGAAGAGGCCCGGACGGGGGATGCCGGCGATGCCGCTCGGGCCGAAGGAGAACCCATTCCAGTTTTCCAGGACCAGGCGGGTGATCTCGGCAAAACCGAGGGTGACGATAGCCAGATAATCTCCCCGGAGGCGCAGGACGGGAAAACCGAGGATGATCCCGAATATAGCCGCGAAAAGGGCGCCAATGGGGAGGGCCACCCAGAAGCCGATCCCGAAATGGTAATAGAGGAGGGCGTAGCTGTAGGCCCCGACGGCGTAAAAAGCCACGTAACCCAGATGGAGCAACCCGGCCAGTCCCACCACGATATTCAGCCCCAACCCCAGCATGATATAGAGGAGGGCGTTGGTGACAATGTTGATCTGGTAGGTCGAGGCAAAGGGCAGGAAGGGAAAGGCAAGCCCGAAAAGGGAAAGGACGATCAGGAAGGGACGGTACAGCCGCGGTTCGGCCATGAGGCGCTGCATCAATGGTTTCCCCGTTGCCGCAGCCGGGGTCGGGTAGATCTCTTGTTTTCCCCCCTGAGCCTTTCTCTCCAGAAAATACCGCCAGACAAAGGAGACCAGGAAACTCCCGATCCCCACATAGATCATGTTCGGCCAGCGCCATTCGACGACCTTTTCGATGGTGTTGACGCGGACAACGAGGACAGGAAAGGTGAGGAACATGAACCACAGGGCGATGATCAGGGATTGGCGGATCTGGGCGAAGGCGTTCATGGGGTAGCCTCCTATACCTTCTGGACCGTGGAGCGGCCCAGCAGACCGGAGGGACGAACGATAAGGATCAATACGAGGAGGACAAAGGCAAAAACATCTTCGTAATCGCTGGAGACATAGCCTGTGGCGAAGCTCTCCGTCCAGCCGAGGATGAAGGCCCCCAGAACGGCGCCGGGAATCGATCCGATCCCGCCGAGGACCGCGGCGGTAAAGGCCTTGATCCCGGCGATGAAGCCGATGTAGAAGTTGATCCGGCCGATGTGGGAGGCGATGAGGACCCCCCCGATGGCCGCCAGGACGGACCCGATGATAAAGGTGTAGGAAATGGTCCGGTTGACATCGACGCCGACAAGCATGGCCATGTTGCGGTCCTGGGCCGTCGCCCGCATGGCCTTGCCCATCTTCGTGAACTTGATCAGCAGCATCAGGAGGACCATGGAAACTGCCGTCGTCACCAGGATGATAAACTCCGAAGAGCCGATCTTCAGCCCCCAGCTTTCCAGAAAGGGCAACTCGGGAAGGAGGCTCGGGAAGGGCAGAAAATCCGACGTCTGGGCCAGCATCACGTAATTTTGGAGAAAGATGGACATGCCGATGGCGCTGATCAGAGGAGAGAGGCGGGGCGCCTGGCGCAGGGGTTTATAGGCGATCTTTTCCACCGTGAAGCCATAGGCGGCGGAATAAATAATCGCCACCGAGGCCGCTAAAAAGAGCACCGACAGACCCGACATCCCGGCAAACGCCAGGACCGAAGACACGATCAGGGCCGTGAAGGCCCCGATCATGTAAATCTCTCCGTGGGCAAAATTGATAAGTTCGATGATCCCGTACACCATCGTGTAGCCGAGGGCGATGAGGGCATAGATACTGCCCCGGGTCAGGCCGCCGAGAAATAATTCAAAGAAATAGTCCACTTATTTCTTCTTTTTAACCGTCGCCGGTGCTGCCGCAGGGACCTCGACATAGACGCCGTTTCGCACCTGGTACATGGAAAAACCCACGCCGATGGCATCGCCCCGCTTGTCAAACTTGATCTTTCCCAGGGGAGTGTCCACCGGGTAGGTGCGCAACGCTTTGGCAATGTCTTCATACTTGGTTGATTTCGCCTTTTGAATCGCGTTGAGGAGGGCCTGGGCAGCGGCGTATCCGTTCAGGAAAAAGGCCCCCGGATCAGTGTTATAGGTGCTTTTATTGGCCGCGATGGCGGCGATGGCCAGAGGGTTTTTGGTGGTATCCCTAGGACCCGAGGCGTAAACCCCTTCGGCGGCCTTACCCGCCACCTTGATAAAGGTGTCGTCCTTCACACCGTCGTCGGAGATGAAGAGGGTGCCCATTTTTTTCTTACGCATCTGAATGACAATGGACGAGGCCTCGGGATGATAGCCCCCGTATATCACCGCTTCCGCGCCTGACTGCTTGATTTTGTTCACAACTGCGGAGTAATCGACGGCCCCGGGGGTAATCCCCTCAAAGACGACAACCTGCGCCTTTTTAGAGGCTTCGATAAAGGTCCTGGCAAATTCCGCCAGACCTTTTCCATAATCGCCTTTGTCATGAAGAATGGCGATCTTTTTAACCTTCAGGACATCCATGGCAAAATCGGCGTCCAGCTTCGCCTGGGCGTCATCGGAGGCGATGG
>DMAT01000073.1 GCA_003451635.1 Syntrophus sp. (in: bacteria)
GAATATCGCCCCTTGCATATCCTCATCGTTGAGGACACAGAAGATAATCGCCTCCTCGTGGGCGCTTTTTTAAAGAAAATGCCCTACAGTCTCGATTATGCAGAAAATGGTCAGGTAGGCTTAGAAATGTTTAAAACCCAGGGCCCTTATGACATGGTTCTTATGGACATGCAGATGCCCGTTATGGATGGTTACACGGCCGTGCGGGAAATCCGCGCCTGGGAAGAGAAGGAAAAGAAAACCCGTACGGCCATTATTGCCCTTACCGCCTATGCCATGATCGGGGACGTGCAGCGGAGCCTTGACAGCGGCTGTGACAGTCATCTCTCCAAACCGATCAAGAAGATGGAATTGATTCAAGCCATCAGCCAATTCCCGAGGGTCTGAAGAAGCACCGCTCTATTTCGGGGGATCTTTTTTTAGAGGTAAATAAAGGGGGTTTGAATATGCGCAGCGAGAACTTGAAAGGTAGAAATACGACATTGTTGAGGATGGGGTTGTTTTTGTTGGTTGTATTTTACACCTTCACAATTTCAAGAGAGGCCTTTGCCCATCCCGGCGTCCTCGACGTGGAATTACTGGTTGTACTCTGCTACAAAACCAAACCGACCTCCCTTATTGACTTCAATAAACTATACGTGATCTCTCGTTACAGCTGATAGCGTTGACTCGTAGATGTAAGTCCGACATGGCTCAATTCAACAGATTATCGACTAAAAAGTATGCATAAACCAGATGAACCACTAATAACGCTGGCGGACACATGAAATCAAAACTCATTTGATTGTGGGTCAAAAGACCCCTCCTGTAAACCATCGTGTAAGTCAGTTGTCGCAATTTCGCATACTTAGTTGTCTCACCCCTCCACAGCCAGTTTTGCATTGACACACTATAACGCTTATCTTATATTCCAGTTATAAAGAAGCATGGCATTATCAATACAAGCAGATTCATGCGTGGCCAGGCATTTCTTATTAACCGGCAGGAGTGTATCGATGAAAGATATAGAGAAATCCAAAGCCCACCTCATTGAAGAGTTGGTTGAATTACGTCGTCGTATTGCCAGAACAGAAAAGGCGGAAGGCCGCGACGACCTGAAAATTTTGATGGCATCTGTTTTGGATTCTATACATCATGCAGTTATCGGTCTGAAAGACAGAAAGATAATATTTGCAAATCACGCCGTTTTTTCTGTTTTCGGCTGGCGGCCGGAGGAGCTTCTCGGACAAGGGACAAGGATCTTATACGGCTCCGATGAGGAATATGAAGAGATCGCGAATCGTTTTTACCCCGCCCTAGAAAAAGAGCGCATCCATAGCGAAAATTTCATATGCAGACATCGAGACGGGCGAAATATCCTCTGCCAAGTAAGAACCTCGCGGGTGGGTGATAAACTGAAAGACCGGATGATTGTTGCCACCTATGAGGATATCACGGAGCAGCGGCAGGCAGCAAATTCAGTTTTGGGCGACAAAAAGGATAAGTAAACTACCACCGACAAGGTCGGTGGTAGTTTATTCCCCAATATTAAATAAAGACGGGAAGATTGAATCCGTGAAAAACTATGCCGATGCCAGGATCGATAAAGCCCGGGGTGTTGTCATTTGCAGCACCGCTATTTAGATAAATTGGCTCTCGGGAATGCACAATCCGGCAAAGGGGTGTTTCATCGCCTTGATTATCCGTTTTATTGCTTCAATATCAAGGATAACGCCGCGAACAGGACGAAAAGGTTCTTAAACAAATAACGGGAAAAGGAGAAAGTTTCCCCTGGGATCAGGATAGGAAGCCACAATATGTCAAGAGCCGCCCATACCATCGCGCCCCCGTATCCGCAGGTCATCACCCCGCTGGACTCCTGTGATTTTACCATTTACGATATGATTGCCCGGAACGCCGGTTTATATCCCCATAAAGATGCGATTGTTTATGACGGCAGGCGGACGGATTTTAATACCTGCAAAAAACTGTGTGACCAATACGCCGCCGGGCTCAGCGGCGAAGGGATGGCAGCGGGCGACCGGATTGCCGTCCTGGCCGGTAACTGCGACGACTTCCTCATCCTCTGCGGGGCGGCGGCGAAAATCGGCGCCATTGTCGTTCCCATAAACTGGCGGCTGGGTGAGGAAGAGGTTGAGTACATCCTGAAGGACAGTACCCCAAAGTTTATCGTGAGCGGCAGTGGATATGGCGACCTGGCCCGCAGGGCTGCGTCAAAGGTGGGTTCGGTTCAGAAGCACTATTCCTTCCAGGCGGACGCAGAGGAGGGTGATTGCATTCCTTTCCGGACCCTCTGCCGGGAAGAGGGATACGAGGATGTGGCCGCCGTTTCAGGCGATCATGCCTATATGATCATCCATACGGCCGCCGTGGGCGGGAAGCCGAAAGGTTGCCTCCTCAGTCAGGGAAACATGATCGCCGTCGGCATTCAGATTGCCGAGCTGCTGAAACTCGACAGTCAGGATTGTCACGTCTGCATCCTCCCCCTTTTTCATATCGGCGGCCTGGCCATGACGATGGCGACGATGCAACAAGGTGGGAAAAACGTGATTTTGGAGCGCTTCGATCCCCTCCTCGTTCTGAAGCTTATCGAAAAGGAACGGGGGACTTTTTTTGTGGCCTTTCCCCCGATCCTCGCCTCGATCCTGGATGCCCAGGAAAAGGGGCCCGACCCCTTTGACGCGGCGAGTTTGAGAATCGTCTGCGGCATGGACAACCCGGAGACCCTGGAGCGTTTTTTCAAGATAAACGGGCAGGCCGCTTTTTATAGCCTTTACGGCCAGACCGAGGCCATGCCCGTTTCGGGCTGCAATTATAAGGAGAAACCCGGCAGCATCGGGCCGCCGGCGATCCTGACGCGGGTCGCCCTGTTTGAAGATCTCGAACAGGAAGTGGCACCCGGGGCAACCGGAGAAATCTGTGTCCGGTCGCCCGCCGTATTCCATGGTTACTGGAACCGGTTGGAAGAGACGGCCCACACCTTCCGCAATGGATGGCATCATACGGGCGATCTGGGCCGCTGCGATGAAGATGGCTTTCTATGGTACGCCGGTAGGAAGCCGGAGAAGGAACTCATCAAGCCCGGCGGCGAAAATGTTTACCCGGCGGAAGTGGAAAAGGTCATTCTCAGCCACGGCGCCGTTGGCGAGGTTTGCGTCATCGGCGTTCCCGATCCGGAGTGGGGGGAGGCCGTCAAGGCTGTCTGCGTCCTCAAGAAGGGAGGCGCGGTGAGCGCCGGGGAATTGATCGACTTTGTAGCCTCCAAAATCGCCCGCTATAAGAAGCCCAAGTACGTTGTTTTTGTCGAGAGCCTGCCGAAGACGGCAACCGGCGCCGTGAACCGGCAGGAGGTCAAGAAAGCGCATCCGGGAACAAACTGACAATAAAAAGCCCCTCGTAAAAGTAAAAATCTACGAGGGGCTAACGAGATCCGCCTATGCCGTCTTGCCTTTTAACTGGAGTCCTTCATTGAATTCTTGGTCTTTTAAGGGTGACAATCACCACGAAGATCCTGTGTTTTCGCTTTCGTTAACATCCAGTAGAATAGACTCATTACGTGCATCGCAGTATCCCGCTTGTTAAATTTTCTTGCGGTACGTCTTTCAAAGAGCTTGGGTGAATCGGTAACGGTTCAAAACTTATAATAAGAACAAAGAGAGCCGCAATGCCTGCTTATTCGTAAGCTGTAGTCAGCTTTTTTAAATAACCGCCCTTTCGGCAGTTTATCACCAACAATAGTACCTCGCGATGCCTTTCTTCTTACCTCCCAGTGAAATGATTTATCTTTCCTTCATATCCCAGAGACATAATCCAAGCCGAGCATTGCAGCATCTCGATGGCTTTAATGTGCGCCTACTTTCTGTTAATGTCAATAGGCAAATAAATTATATTTCATCTTTGGTTGGGAATGGGAGTAGGTCTGATCCCGTTCAGAATTTCACTCAGGGTCGGGTGGGGGATGATCCATGATTGCAAGGTCTTCAGGCTGGCGCCGGCGGCCAGGGCGAGGCTCAGGGAGGCGATGAGGTCGGGGGCGCCGGCGCCGACTACGGTGGCCCCGACGAGGTTACCTTCGTGGAAGATGAACTTGGCGAAGCCCTGGCCTGCCAGTTCCGTGCGGGCCATGATGTTGGCCCCGTAATCGGTGCGTCCTATCTCCACGGACCATCCCTTTTCCCTGGCTTGCAACTCCGTCAGGCCGACCCGGGCAATGGGGGGGTGGGAATAGGTGACGGAGGGGACGATGTCTTCCCGGCAAACTACGGAACCGTCGCCGAAAAGGCGGCTCGCCAGCGCCCGGCCCTGCTGCATGGCCCGGTGGGCCAGCATGATTCCCCCCGTCACATCCCCCACGGCATAGACCCCGGCGATATTGGTCTCCTGCCTTTCATCGACGGCGATGCCCCGGCGGTCATAGCGGATGCCCGTATTTATCAGTGATTCCTCATCCAGGCGCGGCCGGCGTCCCGTGCAAAGGAGGGCGTATTCCGCCGTTAACTCAATTCTCAGCCCGTCTTTGGCGGCGGTTATGGAGACCCCCTCCGGGCCTTCCCGGACATCCTCGACCCTTGTCGCCGTCAGGACTTTAACGCCGATCCTGTTCAACTCTTTCAAGAGCAGCGTCGCCGCCTCTTCTTCCTCGTAGGGGAGGATAACGGGGAGGATTTCCACTACCTGTACCGGTACGCCCAATTCAGCCAGAAACGTTGCAAATTCAGCGCCGATGACGCTGCCGCCGATGATCACCATGCTTTTGGGCAGCGTGGTAAGCTGGAGAAATGTATCGGAGGTCAATATCCGTGCAGAAGCGTGCTGAGGCGCGGGCGCTGCGGGAGGGGTGCTGACGGCAGCGGCTGGGCTATGCCCGTCCGATAGTCGCGGGCTTGAGGATAGCTGCGGTGTCATCAAGAAGGGGGGCAGGGCCGGTTCGGAGCCCCAGGCGATGACTATATGGCGGGTTTTCAGAACCTCCTTTTGTCCGTCCGGGGCCGTCCAGACCACTTCGCCGGGAGACGCAATCTTTCCTTCTCCGATCTTCATCTCCACGCCGGCGTCCTTCAGAGACTTTTCCACCCCCAGGGCGGCGATCCGGACCATCTGGTCCCGGTGCCGCCGGATGGCGTTAAAATCATAGCCTGTCTCCCCGACAGCGACCCCCAGGCGGTTGAGCTTTTTCAGCTCGGCGAAGTGTTTGCTGCAGACCAGGAGGGCCTTGGTGGGGACGCAGCCCCGGTGGGTGCAGGTTCCTCCCCATTGCGCCTTCTCCACGATGCAGACCCGGACTCCGTAACGGGCCGCCTCTTCCGCTGCCGCGTGGCCGCCGGGCCCGCCGCCGATGACAATCAAGTCGAATATTTCTTCGGACATCCGTTTACCTCTTTTGGTATTTTTAATGAGCGCGCAAAAAGCCGGAAATCGCCGTTTTTGTCATTCCGGACTTGATCCGGAATGACGTCTTTGACATATATAGTTGCCGTAGTAATAATCTGTCCGCGGCGCTTCAGCCTCCTTATGATCCTGATAACGCGGCTTGATAGGAACTCCGCACCAGCGGGCCCGCCTCTACGTGGCGGAAACCCATTGCGAGGGCCGTTTCTCTGATTTCGGCAAATTCATCGGGGTGGTAGTATTTTCGCACCGGCCAGTGGTCTGTCGTAGGCTGGAGGTACTGGCCGATGGTGACGGACTGGCATCCTGCCCCTGCCAAATCCTCCAGGAGTCGGTATATGTCCTCAGTGCTCTCGCCGAAACCGATCATGAATCCCGATTTGGAGATTAGGGAGGGCGCCCTGCCGACCCTGCCCAGTATCTTCAGTGACCTTTCATAGTTGCCCTCAGGGCGCAATTGGGCATAGAGGGATGGGGACACCTCAATGTTATGGTTGATCACATGAGGCCTGGCGGCAATGACTTCCTCCAGTGCCGCAACTTGCCCCTGAAAATCGGGAATGAGGACCTCAATGCGAATATCCGGGAGGGACTCCCTCAGGGCGCCGATGGCGCGGGCGAAGGTTCCGGCCCCGCCGTCGGGGAGATCATCCCGGGTTACGGAGGTGATGACCACATATTTCAGGGACAGGGACTTTACGGCAAAGACGAGGCGCCCTGCTTCCCCTTTGTCGATGGGCGCGGGGACGCCGTGGGCGACATTGCAATACCGGCAATTCCGCGTGCAGATGCTGCCCAGGATGAGAAAAGTTGCCGTACCGTCCTGGAAGCACTCGCTCATGTTGGGGCAGCGGGCCTCCTGACAGATGGTATGGAGACCGTGCCGGGACAGGACGCCCCGGACGCGATTGAAATCAGGCGTATTGGGAAGCCTTACCTTCAACCATTCCGGTTTTCTCAGGAAGTCCCCGGTCGTGCTTTCCTTGGCTTTATAACTCTGATGGACTGGCAAAAAGTCTAAGACCTCGTTTTCTGTCATTCCCGTGAAAACGGG
>DMAT01000083.1 GCA_003451635.1 Syntrophus sp. (in: bacteria)
CAGATTCTCTTTTATCCATACCTGGAGTTCGAGGAAGGGTTTCATGCCTGAAGCCTGTACGGACAACGAGGCGCTGAACTGTGCCTGCCCCCCAGGTCTCCTCAGGAATAAGACGAGTTCCTTTGCCACGGCAAGGGCGACGGCATTTCCATGGTCCTCTTCGACGAACCAGAGGGCAAGATCCATCCCTGCCGTAACTCCTGCCGATGTATAGATATGCCCGTCCTGTACCCAGATCGGATTGGGGTCGACGATCACCTGCGGGTACCGCAAGGCAAGTTCGCGAGTCAAGGCCCAGTGCGTCGTAGCTCGCCTGCCGTTCAGAAGGCCGGCTTCCGCCAGCAGAAACGATCCCGTACAGACGGAGCCAAGGCGCCGGACCTGAGAGGCCATTTCGCGAAGCCATTGCAGTACCGAGGCATTACGGGCCGTCAATGGGCCTGTTCCGCCTACCACCAGGAGCGTATCAACGCCTCCGTTGACCTCCCGGTAGTGCCGGTGGGCCGGCAGCGGAAACCCCAATGAACCGGCAATCACACGATTTTGCTCCGAGGTGACAAGTTCGACCTCGTAGCCCGGATAGAGACGATCCTTCATGTTGTTGACTGCCGCAAATACCGACATGGGCCCGATGATATCGAGCTCCATGGCAGGCGGCACGGAAAACAGGACTACCCGCCGTCTGATGTCGCCGTCTTTTTTAATATTCTTTGAGACAGATCGCCTTGTCAAAGTCGTTTGCCCCTTCTGAAGTGATGCAGCCGGGAAAGAGTAGCGGAAACTGGAAGAGGTTGCAAGAACGGAATGGCAGAAATCGTGGTATATTTGTCATTTATGACAGAATAGGGGTGTGATAGAAGGAAGCCGTACGTTAAAAGAAAGGGAGGGGAAAAGAGATGAAACGAGCATTGTTGGTCATAGACGTGCAGAATGAGTATTTCACAGGCAAACTGCCGGTGACGCATCCGCCGGGAAGCCTCGAAAACATTGTGAGGGCAATGGAACAGGGACGAAAAAAAGGGATTCCCGTTATTGTCATCCAGCACATGTCCCCCCAGAAGGAGGCAGCGGTTTTCAGGAAGGGGACCGAGGCATGGAACCTTCACCCCAAAATAGCCTCGCAGGCATACGACCACCTGATCGAGAAGAATCTTCCGGGAAGCTTTACCGGCACGGACCTGGAATCATGGCTGAGGGAAAGGAAGATTGATACGATCGTCATTACCGGTTATATGACCCAGATGTGTTGCGACACGACTGCCCGTCAGGCCGTTCATATGGGGCTGGCCGTCGAGTTTCTGTCGGATGCCACCGGAACGCTGGCGATTTCGAACAATGCCGGAAGCGTAACGGCCGAGGAGCTGCACCGGGCGATTCTGGTCACTCAGGCCATGAGGTTCAGCAAGGTCATGACCACCGATCAGTGGATGGAAAGCCTTAAGTAGGGTCAGGCCGGCAGAGGTTAATGAGAAAAGGGCGCTCTGTGGTTCGATCCTGCTATCTATCGCCGTGCTGCCCTCATGAACTTCTGGGAAATCTCTCACCTCCGCAGGCGTTTCTCCCCCATCTTCATGGGCAACGCCACGGCCAGGGCGCATAACACGAGAACCAGGCAAAAAGACCCGATGAGCCAGGTCCATTGCAACATATCCAGAGCCCGTCCCCGAATCCCGGCCATGAAGACCGCATAGACCGGCCCTGCCTCCAGAACGATAACCAGGGCGATGAAGCCCGCGCAGATGGTCATGTAGAGAAGTCCCCCGAAGCTGGTTACGGTCTGGGTGGGGTTTTCCGAAGAAAAATCAGGATAGGCGGCCCCGAAGCCGATCCCCAAGGCTACGATCCCGGGGACCATAAAAAAAACGGTGATCACGGAAAGGGCCATCATGAAGGGGGTCACATCGAGGAGGATATTGGAGACAACAATCAGGACCTCGCTCAGGATTACCAGGGGAAGATAGTAGATAAAGAACTTTATCCACAGGAAGGTGCGGATGGACACCGGGGAGGAACGGACGATCCAGAAGGACTGTCCCTCCAGGCTTACCGCCGGGAAGACAAAGCGCGCCGCGATAGCCGTCAGGACAAACGTCGCCAGCCCCATATTCAGGAAAGAAAAGAGATTCTGCAGGTAAACGGTTTTTATCGGCGCCCGGTCGAGGGGGAGGACCGAAAAGTTGTAAAGATAAACCACGATCAGGGCGAGGAGGAGAAACAACTGGGGCCACTGGGTCTGATCCCGGAAGAAGGTTTTGATCTCCTTGACGGTCAGGGCCTTCACCGGGGCCGGGAGAAACGACAGCAGTCCATCCCATCCCTTCCCCGTCGGGGAGGGGGCAAAAATACTGGTCGGCGTGGTCTGGGCCTGGGAATAGCCGCGAAAATACCATCTCTCCGAAATCCAGAGATTCACAAAAAGGAGGGCCAGACCACCCGTTATGGACAGGGCAAGGTTAAAGAAGGCTTGAGCTTTCCTTCCGAGGAGGCTCGCCTGAATGCCGTCATAGATCCAGGTCGTGGGCAGGAGGGGCGAGCCGGTGGTCTCCAGGGATTGGAGGTAAACGGCAACGGAGTTGAAGGCCTCGGGGTTGACAAGCTGTTCGGGCCGCATCATCCGCACGACGATGACGAGGATCAGAATCAGCAGGACCCCGAAAAATACGGAGATGGTGCGAATCCGGCCGGCCGGCAGGACCGTTGCCGCCCCCATCACGGCCAGGGTGCTCAGTCCCGAGGCCACGAGACAAAGGGAAAATATGGACAAAAACGACATTCCATAGAAAAATATCCCCGCCTTGAAGACCATGCCGTAGGAAAGGAAGATGGGCAGGCTGAAGAGGATCACCATCCAGGAGCTGTCCACCAGGCTCTCCAGCCAGCGGGCCAGGAAGATCTTTTCCGCCGCGACGGGAAGGGAATGGACCAGGGGTAGGTCGCGGCTGATGTATAGCTTTGAGAGCGTCACAATGACGCTGCTGAAGAGGAGGAGGGTAAAGAAGGTCACCACCACCATGGACATGAGCTTGGCCGCCAGGATATCGCCAAACCCTTCGACTCCCTTGAAGTAGGTCAGGACCCGGTAAAACATCATGTAGATACCGAGCCAGAAGACGAGGCCGATGATGCTGAAGAAATACAGCCTTGCCCGGCTGTCCCAGGCACCCCGGGAGATCCCGCCGTTTAAAAAAGCCCAGAGCCGGGGCTTCATCAGGGTAAGGACCGCCTTCATTCCATGCCCCCTTCAGCGGTCAGCCGTAAAAAAATATCTTCGAGGTCCCCTTCCCGCATTTGGGCGGAGTGTTTCAGCTCCCCCATGGTTCCCAGGGCAATCAGAGCCCCCTTGTGGATCACGCCGATCCGGTCACAGAGGTCCTCGGCCACAACCAGGGTGTGGGTGGACATGAAGATCGTCGTTCCCTGCGCCGCCAGGGAGCGCAGGATATCCTTCACCATGCGGATGGCCCCGGGATCAAGGCCGACCATGGGTTCATCGACGATGATCACCGCCGGATCATGAAGGAGGGCTGCCGCAATGATCAGACGCTGTTTCATGCCGTGGGAGTAGGCCTCAATCAGTTCCTGGCGCCAGTTGAAAAGGGAAAAGGTATTCAGGAGATCCGCCGCTTTCGAGGCAAACGTCCCTTCCTCAACCCCGAAGAGATCCGCCGAAAAACGCATAAACTCCCATCCCGTCAGTTTTTCATATAGATACGGCCGGTCCGGGATAAAGCCGATTTTCTTTTTGACCTCTACCGGGTTTTCCGCCAGGGATTGACCGTCGATGATAACCGTCCCTGAGGAGGGGGCCAGAATCCCGCCCATCATGCGGATGGTGGTGGTTTTTCCCGCCCCGTTGGGGCCGATGAAGCCGAAGATCTCCCCTTTGGCGATGGTAAGGTTAAGATTGTTTACTGCCAGTGTTTTATCATAGTACTTTGTAAGATCTTTAAGTTCGATCATTGCGAAATCCCTATCACCTGTAGTTTGATCCTTCCCACTACCCCCATGAGGTCAAGCTGTGTTTCCACCTCTCCTCTCACAAAACGCAGATGGGTCACGTCGGCGGGAAGCTGATTCATCACGGCGTCGGCCGTAACCCACCCTCCCCAATTATCCAGCCAGAAGGCGTTCCAGGCATGGTAGTAAAACCTCCCCCGCTGATAGACCAGACCCGTTTCGATGAGGGTCGGAATACCCGCCGCGCGGGCCAGAGCGGCCACCAGGACGGCGTGCTCAGTACAGTCGCCGACGCGATTCTTCAATGTTTCAACGGCATTTGAAACAGACAGGACGGGGCGTTTTTCGATATTTTTGAATACCCAGGCGACAATCTTGCGCGCCTTCTCTTCATTTCCGTCTTCCCTGGAAACGATCAGCTCTGCCTGGGCGCGGATGGCGGGATTCGACGTCTGAATAAAAGGCGTCGAAGCAAGGTAGGCCTCACGGTTTTTCAGGGACCCGCTGACCTTCTTATGAACCTCCTTGCTGACGGTCAACAACCCCTGGGCATAGGTTTGTCTGCCCCCGCCAAGCATCAGGGCGCCGGCATCGATGTTGGTAAGTTTCACCTTGAGAACCTGCAATCCCGCCGGATCGGGAATCCGGACCCGGGCATCGACGGAGGCCAGGTCGGTCAGGTCCGCCGAGCCACTCGCGGCGAGACCCTCAAGGGCATGTTCCCGAGTTGTCTTCTCCAGGGCCATCCCCAGGATGCCCTCCTCTCGAACCACTTCGCCTTCCTGGTCGAGCCAGGCATATTGACGGGCCCTCATGAAATCGACGGCATACTTTTTCAACGTCTGGCGGCGGCCCATGATCGTGAGCGTTTCCTCTCCCACTAAAGACAGGTGCACCGGCCGTGAACCCATGGTCATAGGGTCGAATACGGACAAGGTGATCCCCTGCCCCGGTTTCATATCCCCCTGGAGAGCCCTGGCGAATACACCCTGGGAGAGTTGAACCCGTTCTTTCAGGGGCAGATCATAACGCCTTTCGTCGCCGGCAACATTCGTAACAACGGACATCCGGGCATTATTGACCTTTCCCCGGGCATGAAAACTAAAAAGGTTGGAGGTCAGATCAAAGTCAAAAGATGCCAGGGTCATGTCCTTATTCAAGGCGCCCTCGGTCTTCAGAGAAATGCCCTGGACGACGCCCATGGTCTGAATCCGCATAAATACTTCTTCCCTTAATCTAAAGCCCTGCTCCTGGCGGGAGAAGGTCCGATGGGTGTAGCCGATTTTACGGCCCTGCTGGTAAATATTCATCCACGTGTCTTTGGCTTTGTCTGTGGCCTCCCGATGGATGACGGCGGTCTTTTCCAACTGCCTGCTCCCCCCTGCCGGCAGGGTAAAAATATCCATACGGAACGCCAGGAGCACCAGAAACATGGCAATCAGGATGCCGCCCATGAGCCGGGACCAGGGAAATATTTTTACCGCCATCATGCCTCCTCAGGGGCTGAATATAGATGCGTAGTTTCCCGCTGTCAATGAAAACCCCGGCAGAAAGAGAAAAACTTCCTTGTCAGGAAAAATAAATTCTGATAGCGTCGCCATCCCAGTTCACCATGATAAGGGAGTAATGATGGCATTGAAAAAGGATAGATCCATCCAGCTTGCGAAGGATGTCCTGAAAATCGAAGCGGAGAGCATCTCCGGTCTCATTGGTAAATTAAACGACAATTTCACCAAAGCGGTGGATACGATCTACAAATCCAATGGCCGGGTCATTGTCACGGGCATCGGGAAATCGGGCCTGATTAGAAAGAAAATTGTCGCCACCCTGACCAGTACGGGAACCCAGGCCATCTTTCTTCATCCCGTCGAAGGTATGCACGGAGATCTCGGGATTGTAACGAAAAATGACATCGTCCTGGCAATCTCGAACAGCGGCGAAACCAATGAACTCAGTCTCATCGTCAACAGCGTCCGGGAAATCGGGGCAACCCTGATTGCCTTTACCGGCGACAAGAATTCCTCTCTTGCCCGTTCCTGCAATCTCGTCATCGATGTCGGCGTGGAAAGGGAGGCCTGCCCTTTCGGCCTGGCCCCAACCTCAAGCTCCACCGCCGCCCTCGCCATGGGCGATGCCCTGGCCGTAGCCCTGATAGAAAAGCGGAAGTTCAACGAAAAAGACTTCTACAGGTTTCATCCCGGCGGCAACCTCGGAATGCGTCTGCGGGCAAAGGTCAAGGAGGTAATGATCAGCTACGCACAAACACCAAAGGTTCTTACGGGGGCGACGGCTACCAGGGCTATTGAAGAAATGGATGCCAATAACAAGGGTTTTGTCCTGGTAACAGACAGGAAGAAAACCCTCCTGGGGATTTTTACCGATGGCGATCTCCGTCGTCTGGTCAAACGAGGCGTCTCCTTTCACGACAAAACCGTTGATCAGGTCATGACCCGCAACCCTAAGACAATCGATGAGAACATCTCCCTCGCCCAGACCATCGAGTCGATGCAGCGCGATGAAATCACCACCCTGGTGGTTGCCAATGGTGAGAATACCCTGAAGGGTTATATCCATCTTCACGACATCCTGGGCAGAGGGGGCACCCTGAAGATCGCCCTGCCCTGAGAACCAGATAAAGATCGTTTGCATTTCAGCGTTATTCCTTGTAATATTGGCCATCAATCCTGCTGTTGTCTGTTATGTCCGGGATGCTCTACGGAGCAGATCGAAATTACTGTTTATTTAAACCAAAGGAGGAACGATGAGAGTCCGGGTATCCGCAGTATTTGAGCAGGCCAACGAGATCCTCTGCATGAAGTATGTCTATGGGGGGAAAGATGTCTTCGCCCTTCCGGGCGGGGGCGTGGACAGGGATGTGCCGCTCCAGGAAGCCGTCAAAAGCGAATGGAAGAACGAACTGGGGGTAAAAGTAGAAGTCGGCGACATTATCCTGGTCGGGGAGGCGCCCGGCACAAAAAGGCACCCCCAGACGCTGCACATCGTATTTCTAGCTACCGAGGTCCATGGCATTCCGAAAGTAAGACCCGACCATACCCACTCGCTGGATATTGTATGGGTTTCCGTAAACAAACTGAAGGATTGCCCTTTGTACCCCGATGTGGGCAAACAGCTACATCAATACTTTCAGGAGGGGCAAAATAAATCCCTGGCGTTTATTGAAAATTGCATGGAGAGGGGTTTCTGGTAAGAATGTTGATCAAAAACCAAGGAGCACCATCATGTCCATGACAAAATAAGAAATCATCGACAGCTACCAGACATGAGGCATGTTTTTAGGGACACAGACTTTCAAAAGACGTGTCTTTATTTATCCGATAGAATTATCAGACCTCTTTTCGTCTCAGCCAGGCTTCCTGAAAGAGCCTGCCAATCGTCAGAAAGAGGGCCAGGAAGAACATCCCAAACATGAAGTTGGGGGCCGTCCCGAAATACTGATCAATCTTAAAACCCAGATACAGGAAGAGGAAGGATGCAAAGGCAATCACGAATCCCCAGCTGCTGATGACCATGATGTGCTTATACTGGTGATACACGGCTCTCTGTGTTTTTTGCTGTGTTGCCATGATCTGTTCCTCCTTGCCTCTTTATGTCGATCTGTATTCCCGATAAATCTCGGTTACATTAGCCGACCAGGTTTTTAATGGTGTCGATAACCGGATTGGTGAAAAGAGCAATCAGCACTGTGTAAAGGGCGAAAACTCCGGCGACTTCTCCCGTGTACATCTTCTCATACTTGT